>JBBRSQ010000006.1:0-33890 GCA_038245255.1 Patescibacteria group bacterium
GTTAAATTACTAACAGTTTTTAAAGGCAAGGCTAAACAAGTCTCTTCGTCAGCCAGCGCCAAACCGATTCTTTTTTCGCCCCAATCAATTCCTAAATATTTTTTTTCGCTCATATTACCTAGTTAAAATATCACAGCCAGAGGCAGTAACAGCGACGGTATGCTCAAAATGAGCGCTTAAAGAGTGATCAACGGTTAAAACTCCCATGCCGTCACGAGCTTCTTTTACGCGCCAATCACCGGCGTTTATCATGGGCTCAATTGCGATAACCATGCCCTCTTCAAGGACCATATTCTCAGGTGAAGATTCATTAATTTCAAAATTAAAAACATCCGGTCCTTCGTGAGCGAAATAACCAACGCCGTGACCAACTAAATCACGCACCACCCCATAACCATGATCTTCGGCGTGAGTCTGAACCGCTCGCGCAATATCATTAATAGTATTTCCGGGCTTAACCATTTTTATAGCTCTGACTAAACATTCTTCAGAAATCTTTAGTAGCTGTTTAGCCTCTTTGCTAATCTTTCCAGCAGGGACAGTCGAGCACATATCAGTATAGAACCCGCCGCCCTTAGAATATTTATTTATCGGCGCTTTAAATTTAGCTCTTAGCTCAGGCGTCATTGGCCATTCCATACCAATATCAATATCAACAATATCACCGGCATTTATAAGTCGTGACGGAATAGCGGTGCCATGAACAACTTCATCATTAATTGAAATACAAAGAGTCGATGGAAAAAGTAAACCGCCACCCATAGGATAATTTTTAAAAGCTGGTCGACCGCCGGTTTCGCGAATTAATTTGTCCGCCATTTCTTCTAAATAGCCAGTCTCAATACCCGGCTTAACTTCGCGAAGTAGCTTAGCTAAAATAGACGATAGCCTTTTGCCGCCTTCTTTAATTATTCTAATTTCTTCTTTTGTTTTTATGTAAACCATATTTAAGCATTTAATTTTTTTCGAACTTTATCAGAACGAACTGATAAGAATAAGAAAATACCGAGCAAGACAAACATATTTAAAGGTGCTAGCCAGAATGGAAACTCATGGCCAAAACTTTCGAGCATCATAATTCCTCCAAGCAAACCAATCGCGTACATCGCACCATTTTTGAGAAATTCGAATTTAGAAATTAAATCTATTCCCCTAATTGTAAATTCGCGAACAACAAAGGCCCCTAAGCCATTGCCAATGATAATTAAAGGAACAGAAACTGTAAATGCAAAGGCGCCGATTACACCATCAATCGAAAATGAGGCATCGAGTACTTCAAGATACAATATTTTACTCCAGGCGCTCATCGATGAACTCATTAATTTTTTTTCACTAGCTTCGGCATTTTTTTTAAAGCCATCGGTAATAAAGAAAGCGGAAACTCCGATCGTTGAAGCTAGAGCCATGGCGGGATTAACTTGTAAGGAGAAATAAACTACCGCTGTAGTAATAACTGACGCAAAAGCGTAAAACCAAGCTCCCTGGCGATGAATAAAGCCCTCAACTAAAAAAGCATACTTCTTTTCTTCTAAAAATAACCAGGATAAGAAAACTAAAAATAAATATACTCCACCACCAATTAATAATAATGGCTTAGACATTTCAATATATTCTTTAACTTCAGGAGAATTTGAGAAAGTCGCCGTCACAACCTGCATAATTCCGAGGTCTGGATTAGCTATCCAGACAATAACAAACGGCAGGAGACCCCGAACAACAAATACTGCAAACAAAAGCCCCCAGAATAAAAATATCTTTCGATATTTTTCTGGCATCGTTTTTAAAATATGGGCATTTACAACGGCGTTATCGACACTGCTGATTATCTCAAATAAACAGAGTCCGAGGATGGTAGTAATTAAAGTAAACATAGTTAATATTAAGCTAGTTAAAATTTATTTGTTCATGATGTCCCGATTGATACGGATTCTTTGGTGCCCCCGCTGGCGGTGTTATTGGCTTCGGGGGTGTCGGCTTACCAGAGGCGGCAACGCCTGTGTTACCACTTTGTAGACGTGCTCGCGCCTCACTAACCCGTTTATCCTTTATCTCTTTGCCTTTATCAATATTAAATTCTGAGTCAGCACGATTAATTTGCACCTTAACCATGCTTAATCCCTTCTCTTTTTTTATGGGCTGATTTTTTTCCGCTTCCGTGGAAGTTTTATTTCGACTATAATAACTAACAATTTTTTTCAAATCTTTTTTATCGTCATAAGATAAATCTCCGTCTTCACTCTTAATAGCATGAATAATTGATTTTTGTTGCATTCTATTTAAACCGCCATGACTTTTTATAACGCCACTATATTTATCAATCGCTTTAAAAATATTATCTTTATTATCACGCAAATTACCAAACTCTCCGCCACGATTAGCCGTTAGGCGCGAAAGCTTATACTTTAAATTACCGCTCCCCGATGAAGAGCGGAAACCCAGGCCAGCTTTTGGTAAACTATTTAGATTCATAAGCTATTCTTTAAAGCTCTGCAAAAGTTCTTTAATTTGATCTAAATCATGATAAGTTAAACCGAGTTTTACTCTATTCATATACAAGTGATGAGTATCATGACGAATAGTTAAACTCGAAGGATAATTATGTTCTCTAATTTTATTTTTATATTTTAAAATTAAATCCATAATTAATTCTCGATTCTCTCCATTTAAATTCTTATAGCGCGGATTCGTACGCATTAATTTATCAAAACGCTGATCTAGTCTAAAATCATTAGTATCCTTTAAATCTTTGGTAATGCTAGTTAAGTCCATATAAAAAATTTTTAAACTTTTCAGTAAATTTGCAAACATTATATTTTAAATATAACACAACTAAGAGCAAAATTAAAGGCTCAGCGATTAAGCTGAGCCTTTGTATTTGAGTTTCTATAATTTTTAGAGACCATCGTATTCGCGCATCGTTAGCTGTGATTCTATTTGCTTAACCGTTTCAATGACAACAGAAACAACGATTAATAAACTTGTACCGCCAACCGAGAAAGCCTGGACACCAGTGAAATAGCGCATTAGTAGTGGTAAAACCGCAATTAAACCCAAGAATAAAGCACCAACGAGGATTATTTTATGAGTCGTAGCTGATAAATAATCACTAGTCGTTTTACCAGGTCTAATACCGGGAATAAAGCCGCCCTGTTTCTGGAGATTTTCGGCAATTTGCGTCGGATGAAAAATAACTTCGGTATAAAAATAAGTAAAAGCAAAGACCAGAAGGAAATAGACAATACCGTAAAATAATTGATTATTAAAAAGTGAGATTGTGCCGGCGGCTGCATTAGCTACCCAGGCGGTTTTTGCGTGGATTAAAAACTGGGCGATCATGGATGGAAATAGAACAATTGAAATAGCAAAAATAATCGGGATAACGCCAGCCATATTTACGCGTAATGGCAAATGGGTACTAGTTCCGCCAAAAGTTCGATTACCTCTTATTTGACGCGCATATTGAACAGGAATATTACGCTGCCCTTCATTGATAATAACGACACCAACGACGGTTATAATCGCAATAACAACAAAACCAGTCAACATAAATAGCTGCGACTGATCAAAGGTAACAATAATTTGCTTAACTACTTGAGGTAGACCAGAAACAATTCCCGCAAAAATGAGTAAAGAAATACCATTACCGATCTTCTTTTCGGAAATAAGTTCTCCAATCCACATTAAGAAAATAGTACCGGCACTAATAGTAACAATAATAACTGCAAAGTCAAAAGGAGCGACAACGCCTAAAATACCAGCGGAACTGCGACGCAAAAGCGTTATCATGCCATAAGCTTGCATAGCCGCTAGCGGAACAGTTAACCAACGTGTCCACATGTTAATCTTCTGGCGTCCGTCTTCTTCTTTCTGCATTTCTTCAATTTTTGGGACAATCATGCCTAAAAGTTGGAAAATAATCGAAGAAGTAATGTAAGGAGCAACGCCCATCATTACGATAGAAAAATTTTCCATGCCTCCACCGGAGAATAAATTCATTAAACCTAAAATTTGGTTTGAAGCAAAAAGATTCTTCATTGCAACTGCGTTAACACCCGGAATCGGAATATGAGCCGCAAAACGAAAAACAACTAACATTCCCAACACAAACAGAATGTTATTTCTTAAATCTTTAGCTTTCCAAATTTGTTCAAATTTATCGAACATATAGTTCTAATAATGTCTAACTTATTTAATTTGGCTTTTAACAGGTTCGCTCGCGTGTACTTTTTCTAGTTTTACCTTAACTGTTAATTTCTCTTTACCCAAAATCTTAACCGGTAAATCTAGCGAGCCGATTAATTTCTTTTCAAATAAAGTTTCTGGGCTAACGATTTCGCTATCTTTAAAATGACTATTAATAGCTTTAACACTAACAACCTGATTCTTTGGTTTATGAGATTTAAAACCACGGACTTTAGGAATCGCTAGTAACTGTTTCTTCATGCCTAAACGTTTTAAACCGCTAACGCCTGATCGAGATTTCTGCCCCTTAAGACCACGGGTACTGTAAGTACCATGACCGGAAGCGTTACCGCGACCAACTCGTTTAATTTTTTTTGACGAGCCTTTAGTTTTTTTAATTGTATTAAGTGATAACATATATATTCAATTAAAATGATTATTTCTTCTCTTCCTTAGTCTCGTCTTTCTTTATTTCTTCTCTTTTATTTTCATTTTTTGATTCCGGGCGACGTAAT
Organism: Patescibacteria group bacterium; assembly: GCA_038245255.1. Lineage (GTDB taxonomy): Bacteria > Patescibacteriota > Patescibacteriia > Patescibacteriales > UBA12465 > UBA12465. The sequence continues at coordinate 4,698 of JBBRSQ010000006.1, forward strand.
TGACGTAAAGCCTCGATTGTACAACGGGCATTATTAACTTTATTTTTTGAGCCCAAAGCTTTACTGGTAACGTTTTTTACTCCCGCTAGTTCTAAAATAATACGAGCAACACCACCAGAAATAACGCCACGACCCTTTTTGGCCGGTTTAAACATTAAACGAGCGGCACCCATTTTCAAATTTATTTCATGAGGAATAGTTTCATTAACAATTGGAACATTAACCATGGTTTTTTTAGCACGATTAACGGCTTTATTAACAGCCATAGTCACATCAGCGCCTTTACCGAGACCAACGCCGACATTTCCTTTCTTATCTCCAATCGCGACACAGGCTCGGAAATTCATTCTTTTACCACCAGCCATAACACGAGTTACGCGGGCAACTTCAAGAATTCGTTGTTCCATATCATCCTTTGGACGATCATCACGACGACCACCGCCTTGTCTTGGACCACGATAGCCACCACCTCCGCCGCCAGGAGCACCAGCTCCCGGACGCTTCTGACCACCACCATATATATCGGTAGCGACAGTTGCGGCGGCGCCGGCCGTAGCGACTTTAGCTTTATCTTCGATTGTAGTTTTTTTAATTTCAGACATATATCAATTTTAGTTTCTCGCTCAGCGAGAATAAGAATATAATTTTAAAATATTAAACCGCCTTCACGGGCTCCTTCGGCCACTGCTTTAACACGGCCATGATATTTATATGAACTGCGATCAAACACAACCTTCGTAACCTTTAGAGCTGTTCCCTTTTTAGCAATCAAAAGACCTAAGGCTCGGCCCAATTCAATTTTAGTCGCTTTAGTTTTTAGCTCAGCGGTCGAAGCGCTCGCTAAAGTCTTGCCGTTTAAATCGTCAATTAACTGCAAAAACATTCCTCGGTTTGAACGGAAAACGCTTAAGCGTGGTAACGCTTCTGTTCCAGAAATAGTGGAACGAACACGTGCATGTCGACGAATATTTTTCTGATTTTTAGCCTTATTTTTGTCCATATAATTAAATCTTTTTGCAATGAATTATTTACCTTTTGATGCTGCTTTACCCGCCTTACGACGAACAATCTCATCTGAATATTTAATACCCTTACCTTTGTAAGGTTCTGGTTTTCTTATTTTTCTAATTTGTGCGGCTGTTTCTCCAACCATCTGCTTATCAACTCCACTTAAAGTAACTGAGTTGCCTTCGACAGTCGCTGTAATTCCAACTGGTAATTTGAATTCGACTGGATGAGAAAAACCTAAGTTCATATTTAACTGGCCAGGTACAACCGCGACACGGTAACCAACGCCATTTACTTCTAATTTTTTTGAAAAACCGACGGTAACACCGATCACTGAGTTTCGTGATAAACTCCAAACCAAGCCCCACATCGCACTCGCATTTTTAACCGCCTTATCATAAGGAGCAATAACTAAAGCATTATCAACAACTTTGACATCAATAATTGGATTGGCCGCGATTTTTAATTCACCTTTTGGACCCTTAAAAAGAATCTCACGATCAGTAATCGTAACCTGGACACCGGCGGGAATTATAATTGGCAATTTTCCTAAACGTGACATATAAAATTATCTTAAAAACGATTAATAAATCTCTCCTAATACTTCACCGCCAATTTTTTGTTTTTTGGCGTCCTTATTGGTCATTAAACCTCTTGAAGTAGACAAGATAGCCATGCCGTAATTATTTAAAACAGTCGGAATTTCATCCTTACCAACGTAAATTCTAAGCCCCGGTCGACTAATTCTTTTAATCGAAGAAATTTGGGGTTTACCGTTTTTGCGGTATTTTAATTGAATTTGCAGTTCATCAAAGATAGTATGCTTACCATTAAGTCCACCGGCAATAATCGCGGTTTTCTTAACCCAGCCTTCCGCTTCTAATATTTTTGCTACCTCGAATTTTAATTTCGACATAGGCAAAACAATCTCCGTTTTTTTAACGGCGGAAGCATTTCTAATTCTTGTGAACATGTCTGCGATGGGATCCATCATATTTTTAGTGAATACTTAATAAAAAATTACCAGCTAGATTTAGTGATTCCCGGCAAATCGCCATTATCAGCTAATTCTCGGAAACAAATACGGCATAATTTGAAATCACCCATAAAACCGTGGTTACGGCCACAACGCCAGCAACGGTTTATTTTGCGGGTAGAAAATTTCGGTTTTCTTTTTGCTTTAACAATTAATGCAGTTCTTGCCATAGATATTTAAATTATTTGCTTTCTTTTTTAAACGGGAAACCAATGAGGCGGAATAATTCCAGACCCTCCGCTTTATTTTTAGCGCTACTAGCGATACAAACTTCTAAACCAAAGACATTATCAACTTCTTCAACGCGGATTTCCGGAAATGCGACAAATTCTTTAAAACCAACCGTTAAATTACCATTACGATCAACTGAAGTTTCACTAATACCGCGGAAATCTCGAACTCGGGGAAAGGTTATATTAACTAATTTATCAACAAAGTCATACATTCTATCACCGCGTAAAGTTGCCTTAGCACCAATTATCAGACCTTCTCTAATTTTAAAGGCGGAGATAGATTTTTTAGCTTTTGTAAAAACAATCTTTTGGCCGCTGATTTTAGTTAAACCTTTTTCAACGCTCGCAATAAATTCCTTTTCCTTAAGATGATGACCAAAGCCAACATTTAGCACAACTTTATTCAAGTGTGGAACGAGTAGTTCATTGCTAAAACCGAATTTTTCGGATAAGGTTTTAACTATTTCTTTTTTATATTTCTCTTTTAATCTCATAAATTTAAAATTATTCAATGGTTTCCTGGCATTTTTTACAAACTCGATTCTTTTTCGACTTTCCCCCTTCAACTTTTACTGTTTTATAACCAATCTTTGTTGTTTTACCGCACTTCGGACAAACTACCGCTACATTCGACAAATTAATAAACGCGGGAAATTCAATTCTCTGTCCTTTCTCGTTAGCACGATTCGGTCTTAAATGCTTAATTAATAAATTTAAGCCTTCAATACTGACACGTCCTTTGGCGGGCAAAACCTGTAAAACTTTTCCAGTTTTACCTTTGTCTTTTCCGGCTAATATTTTTACTTTGTCGTTCTTTTTGATATTCATATTTTTGCTGTATTTTTTGATTACAAAACTTCTGGAGCTAAAGAAGCGATTTTAACGAAACCCGCTTTTCGAATCTCACGTGCGACTGGTCCGAAAATACGACTTCCCTTAGGATCTTTCTTTTCAACATCATTAATAATTACGGCGGCGTTATCGCTGAAACGAACATAAGAGCCATCGACACGTCTGATTTCTTTTTTTGTTCGAACGATTACAGCCTTAACAACATCACCCTTTTTAATAGCTGCATGCGGAACCGCACTTTTTACCGCTGCGACAACAATGTCACCGACATGTCCGTAACGCTTTTTATATCCACCTAATACTCGGATGCACATAATTTCTTTTGCGCCCGAATTATCAGCTACTTTTAAATAAGTTTGTACTTGAATCATATTTTTATCTGCTAAATTCTTTCTGTTATTTCTTTATTACTCTCCAGCGCTTATCGCGACTGAGTGGTCGACATTCGATAAAAATAACCTTGTCGCCGATTTTATATTCATTCTTTTCATCGTGAACTTTATAATGTTGACTAACAACATATCTTTTTTTGTATTTCGGATGAACTTTGACAGAATCGACGTTAACAACAATAGTCTTGTCACTTTTATCACTAACAACAATTCCATTAAATTTTTTAATGATAATGGCCGGTTTAGTATCTTTAGTGGTGGACTCGATTTTTTTAGCGGGCATATTAGTCTTGTTTATTTAATAACGTTAAAACCTGAGCGATAGATGCTCTGAGGACGCGAATTTCGCGAATGTTTTTTAACTGCTTATTAGAATCTTTAAAACGTAGTTCACGTAATTTTTCACGATTAACAACTAATAACTTTTGCAGTTCTTTTTGATCTTTATTTTTTAATTCTTTAAATTCCATATTATTATCGCATCTATAAATTACTCTTTGCTAATAAACTGGCACTTGATAGGCAATTTATGCCCAGCTGATTCCATCGCTTTCTTAGCCGTTTCTTTATCAAGTCCTTCCATTTCAAACATAATCATGCCTGGTTTTACAATCGCTACATAGTAGTCGACTGCGCCTTTACCTTTACCCATCGGGATTTCACCACCATGAGCGGTAACTGGTTTATCGGGAAAAATTCTAATCCAAATACGACCGCCTTTTTTCACGTATTTTGTCATTACGCGACGAGCTGATTCAATTTGGCGAGAAGATATCCAGCACGGAGTTAAGGCCTTTAAGCCATAGCTACCGAAACTGATATTCAAATTACGACTGGCCTTTCCGCCCCGACGTCGTTTTTGATCCTTTCTCCATTTAGTTTTCTTTGGCATTAACATATATCAGACTTTATTTTATATTTTAATTGGCGATTACTTCACCTTTTTGTGTTTCTTTTTCAAAAACTTCACCTTTATAAATCCAAACTTTAATACCAATCGCTCCATAAGTTGTGCGGGCAACGCCACGAGCGTAATCAATATCGGCGCGTAAAGTCTGTAGCGGTACTTTTCCGGAAACTAATTTCTCGCGACGAGCAATTTCCGCTCCATTTAAACGACCGCTGATAACTACTTTAACTCCGAGAGCGCCAGCACGTTCCGCCTTACCAATAGTTTGCTTCATTACTTTTCGAAAAGGTAGTCTTTTTTCAATGTCCATGATCATCGATTGCACAATAATCTGTGAACTCAAATTTGGACGACTCGCCTCTTTGATGTTTAAAGTAATTTCACCCATTCGGAAATTCTTCAAAAATTTGATATGTATTTTTTTCTTTAATTCTTCAACACCATTTCCGCCACGGCCAATAATCAAACCCGGTTTACCAGTTAGAACAGTAACCTCGATTTTATTAAGACTGCGAGTAATTTCTACTTTATCAATACCCGCCTCTTTAAATTCGCGAATCATGTATTTGCGAATTAAAACATCTTGGCGAACATTTTGGATATATTTTTCACCACTCTCAAACCAAACCGAGGCCCAAGTCTTAGTGATACCCATTCGTAGAATTTTTGGATTTACTTTTTTGCCCATATGTATTAATAATCAATTTAATAATCCGATATATTTATTATCCAGATTTACGTCTAAACATTTTACTAGTATAACCTTTAGCGCCCTCAACCTTATCATGAGAGTGATGACCTTCCATGCGTGGGTCAATAATTTCGGCTCCTTTTTCAGTTGTACTAGTGGCTTTGACTTTCGATTCTTTTTTAGCTTTATTTACTTTAGCAGTTTTAGCGCTGTCAGCTACTAATTTCTCTAGTTTAACTGGGTCAGCGGTTTTAAGAACTTTCTTTTCTTTCTTACCACTTTCTTTTATTTCCGCTAAAATCAAATTCAAATGGCAACCACGTTTACGGATAGAACAAGCTCGACCATGAGCTCTCGGCATCCAACGTTTCAGCATAACGCCTTCATCACTGCGGATTTCTTTAATATATAAATTGTCAGCCTCAAGACTATAGGTATTTACGCCGTTTGCAATTGCGCTACGGATTAAACAAGCTATCGGATCAGTCGCTTTTTTATTGATGAATTTTAATTGATCAAGGGCAGTGTTAACAGGCATTGAGCGAACCACATCAATCACTAAGCGAGCTTTTCTCGGTGACATTCTTAAATGTTTTAAACTGGCTTTTACTTCCATATGTATTCAAATTATTTTTTATCAGCAGCTTGGGACTTAGCCATCTTACCACCATGACTAACGAATTTTCGAGTCATAGAGAATTCTCCTAAACGGTGACCAACCATATTTTCAACAACATAAACCGGGATATGAGTTTTTCCATTATGAACACCCAAAGTAAAACCTACCATTTCCGGAGTAATAGTGGCCGCTCGATCCCAAACCTTAATCACGGTTTTTTCACCTGGTTTAAGATTCTTGATTTTGTTTAGGAGGCGTAAGTTTATGTATGGCCCCTTTTTCAAACTTCTGGACATATATCTTGTTTATTACTAATTACAAATTATTTTCTCTTCGCGCGTCTCTTAATTATTAAGCGATCAGAGTGGCCCTTGCGACGAGTCTTAACGCCCAAAGCCGGTTTACCCCATGGAGTTTTCGGATGTTTCAAACCAATTGATTGCTTACCTTCACCACCACCGTGTGGGTGATCAACTGGATTCATAGCGGTTCCACGAACAGTTGGACGAATACCAAGGTGACGACTACGACCAGCTTTTCCAAGGGAGATATGTCTTTTATCAGGATTACTAGCTTGGCCAATCGTGCATAAACATTCTTTCTTAACTTTTCTGATTTCACCCGATGGCATTTTTAACTGTGCATATTTTCCTTCAACACCCATAACGTGAACGACGTTACCGGCGCCACGGGCAATTTTTGCACCTTCGCCAGGTTGAAGTTCAACTGAGCAAACAGCCATACCAGCGGGGATAAATTGGACAGCGACTGCATTTCCAACTTTTAGTTCAATCAACTCTTTTGAGCTCAAAACTTTATCTCCGACTTTAAGATCAACTGGAGAAATAATATATCTTTTTTCACCATCAGCATAATGAAGTAGAGCTAAACGTGAACCACGATTTGGATCATATTCAATCGCCGCTACAGTCGCCGGAACATTATATTTATCACGCTTAAAATCAACTAGACGAATAAAACGTTTAGCGCCGCCGCCACGATGACGAACGGTAATTTTACCTTGACTATTACGACCACCTTGTCTTTTCTTAATTACAACCAATCTCTTCTCTGGACTGAATTTAGTTAGATCTTTAAAATCATCAAAAGTCGCCTCTCGTCTTCCCGGTGTATTTGCTTTTACTTTTTTAATACCCATATTATTTCGAATAATTAAACGCCCTCGTAAATTTTAATAGTTTGGCCTTTTGCTAAGGTAACAATGGCCTTGCGCCAATCTTTTCTCTGACCACGGATTTTTCCGCGAGTAACTTTCTTACCGGAAACATTCGATAAATTAACCTTAACTGGTTTAACGCCGTAAACAGCCTGAATAGCTTTAGCAATTTCAATTTTATTAGATTTTAGAGCGACGACAAAAACATATTTGTTTTCGGCGCTTAATTGAGTTGCTTTTTCAGTAATCAAAGGTTTAACTAAAATCCGATAAGCCTGATTAGCCTTCACGTCTTTTGCAACTTTAGAGCTAGCCCCTTTAGTCGATTTCGAAGCAGTTTCGCTATACAATTCACTCATTGCTACCGATTCTTCTTCTTTTTTCGGGCTGACTTTTTTTGTGCTCTCTTCAGTTTTCTTGTTGCTAAATATCGCCATATTATTCAATTAATAAAACAAATTATTTATTATAACGTTCTGTCAAAAGACCAAGAACACTTTCCGTTAATAATAAATTCTTAAAATTCAATAAATCTACCAAATTAATATTTTCTAAATTAATAACTTTTACGCCAGTTAAATTACGACTTGAATATTTTGCTTTCTCTTCTTTATTCTCATTAATAATCAAGATATTTCGACGTTCATTTAAAAGCACTGTCTTTTCTACTTTTGTCAGTAGGGTGTTAAAAGTTTTAGTTTTATATTCTGCAAATTCTAAATTATCAATAATCACTAAAGAATTAGTCGCTAATTTATCGGACAAAGCCATAAATAAAGCCTTTTGCTTCATTTTTTGATTTATCTTTTTCTTAAAATTACGATCTTTAGTCGGACCAAAAGTTACACCACCACCGATCCAAATTGGAGAACGAGAAGAACCAACACGGGCGCGTCCAGTTCCCTTTTGTTTCCAGGGTTTTTTTCCACCACCACGAACTTCACTACGATCAAGAGTATGCGCTAAAACCTGACGAGCATTAGCCATTTGGGCAATTACCGCTTGATGCAATAATTCATTATTGGCTTTAACTCCAAAAATTTTATCCGCTAATTCTAAATCTTTAACGGGTTCGACGGATTGATTGTAGACTTTTATCTTTAATGACATATGATAATCAATTAAAATTACTTTTTACGATTTACTTTCTTCGGACTTAGCGTCCACTTTTTCCTCTTTTTTAACTTCGGCTTCAACTGGAGCTGCTTCTACAGCGGCCTCAACACTTGCTTCAGGAGCAAGTTCAGCGACAATTTCAGCTTCGACTTCCGGAGCAACTTCTTTAGCTACTTCAGCGCGAATATTTAATTTCATATCGCCCTTACCGACAATCATCACTAAGCCATTAATTGCGCCCGGTACGGAACCTTTAACGTAAATAATATTTTTTTCGGCATCAACAGAAACAACTTCTAAATTAGTAGTCGTAACTCTATCACCGCCCATTCTTCCGCCCATTCTCGTTCCTTTAAAAACGTGAGCTGGACCTTTAGGACCAATAGAACCGCCCATTCTTTCTTGATCTTTATTACCATGAGTGCGCATATGACCAGAAAAATGATGACGCTTAACAACACCTTGAAAACCTTTACCTTTTGAGGTACCAGTAACATTAATGCCATCGCCGCCCAAGAATGCTTCAACGCTGACAACATCGCCAACTTTAAAATCGCTAGGATTATCAACGCGAAATTCGCGAGTATGAGCTGGTTTAATATCTAAATTCTTAACATGACCAAGTTGGGGTTTATTAATATTTTTTGCTTTTCTATCACCGGCACCAAGTTGAATAGCTTCGTAGCCATCCTTAGTTTTTGTTTTAACCTGAGTGATAACACAAGGAGTCGCTAAAACAGCCGTGACGGCAATTACCTTATCGTCATTCCAAACTTGAGTCATGTTCAATTTTTTTCCTAAAATAAATTTCATATTGGTCTTCTTTTCTCTTCTTTTTTAAACAAAAAACTGGTCTAAAACCAGCTTCTAAAAAAACTACAAAAATAACGCTATTTGTTATCTGTTTTGTGATTTTTTATTTCGCTGATTTACCTCCAAATTTTGACTAATCTTCGCTTAAACACTTTCTTTATCAACAGAGTTATTTAAGCAATCGTTAGGCAACAAATATATTACTTTTCAATATTACTACATTTTTATTTCTACGTCAACCCCAGCCGGTAAGTTCAAATTAGTCAGATCTTCAATGGTTTTTGCTGTCGGATCGATAATATCAATCATCCTTTTATGGATACGCATTTCATATTGATCACGGGCATCTTTGTGCACGAAAGTCGAACGGTTAACCGTATATTTTCGAATTTCAGTCGGCAAAGGAATTGGACCAAAAAATTGAGCATCACTGCGTTCAATTGTTTCAATGATCGTTTTTGTAGATTGGTCGATGATCTTATGATCAAAAGCCTTAATCTTAATTCTGATCCTTTGTTTAAATTCAGCGGCTTCTTTTTTGTTTTCAGGCATAATTATTTCTTAAATTAACACTACAGCCCCGTCCTTACAAAAGGAAGAACGGGGCAAAGTATAAACTTATTTTGTAATTGTAGTTACAACACCAGCACCAACAGTACGGCCACCTTCACGAATGGTAAACTTTTGTTTATCTTCGAGGGCAATCGGAGAAATTAATTTAATGTTTAAATTAATTGTATCTCCTGGCATAACCATTTCAGTACCAGCTGGTAAAGTAATATCACCAGTTACGTCAGTTGTCTTAAAGTAGAATTGTGGTTTATAACCATTGAAAAAAGGTTTATGACGACCACCCTCTTCTTTAGATAAAACGTATACTTCAGCACTAAATTCTGTGTGTGGAGTAATTGAACCTGGTTTACATAAAACCTGTCCACGCTCAACTTCAGCTTTTTTAGTACCACGAAGCAAAATACCAGCATTATCTCCAGCCATTCCAGAATCTAATTGTTTATTAAACATTTCAATTCCAGTAACAGTAGTTTTCTTAGTATCCATTAAACCAACGATTTCAACTTCATCGCCGATTTTGATAATGCCTCTTTCAATACGACCAGTAACAACAGTACCACGACCTTCAATTGAGAAGATATCTTCAATTGGCATTAAAAATGGGTGATCAACATCACGAGTTGGTTCTGGGAAGTATTCGTCAAGAGCTTTCATTAATTCCATAATTGGTTCAGCATCAGGACCAGTTGGGTTCTCTAAAGCTTTTAGAGCACTACCACGAATAATTGGAGTAGCATCACCTGGGAAATCATATTTCTTTAGTAAATCACGAATTTCCTCTTCAACTAGGTCAATTAATTCCTTATCTTCAACCATGTCGCATTTATTCAAGAAAACAATGATATAAGGAACGCCAACCTGACGAGCCAATAAGATGTGTTCTCTTGTCTGCGGCATCGGTCCATCAGTAGCAGCTACCACTAAAATAGCTCCGTCCATTTGCGCAGCCCCAGTGATCATGTTCTTAACATAATCAGCATGTCCTGGACAATCAACGTGCGCGTAATGACGTTTTTCTGATTCGTACTCAACGTGAGCAGTCGCGATGGTAATTCCACGCGCTTTCTCTTCCGGAGCGGAATCGATTTCATTAACGCTCTTGTGAGACGCTTTCATGCCTTTGGCACCGAAAACAGCTAACATCGCAGCGGTTAGGGTAGTTTTGCCATGGTCAACGTGGCCGATAGTACCGACGTTAACATGGGGTTTCGATCTTTCAAATTTTTCTACAGCCATGTTTTTTGTTGTTAGGCCCCCGTTTCCACGGAGTTTCTTTCCTTCTAGGAAACCAGCCGAACTAAATTAAATTATTTTATTATTATTAAACTTTCTTCTTAAACTTATTTTATAAATTATTCAACTCCCTGCGCTTTATCTTTGACGTTAGACGGGATTGTCCAGGCCTTTTTCGGCTTGTCTTCTTCAGCGACAAAAGGAATATTCTCTCGATTTTTCCATACCGAGATTTCGCGATTAATTTTATCAGTTAAATCTTCTTCTGTCAAATTTTCGGTTTCTACGTTTATCGCCTTATTTATCGGAGTTTCATCGCCTTTTACCTCTATTGTTTGCCTAATTTCAGGAACTTTATCAACAGGCATTTTTGGAAAAATAATTTCACTGTAGCGATCAATGTCCATAACAACAAAGGATTCATCCGGAACGCTAGCGTCATAAATTATAACGCGATCGCCGGTTTTTTTTATTAAGTTCAGGATTTTTTTTAGTTGTTCAGGAAACATATGGTTAAATATTAAGCGAAGAAAATATAATTTTTACTTCCCCTGCTTTTCTCGAATCGCTTCTAAAATATTTTTTGGCACTTCTGAATAGTGAGAAAATTCCATCGTATAGTTCGCGCGGCCTTGAGACATTGAACGCAGTGAGGTTGAGTAACCAAACATTTCCGCGAGTGGGACCTTAGCTTTAACAACTTTGATATTAGCACGATCAGACATTTCTTCGATTTGGCCACGCTTACTACTAAGATCACCAATAATATTACCCATGTATTCTTCCGGAGTAGTTACTTCAACTTTCATAATCGGTTCAAGTAAAATCGGTCCGGCTTTTTGACAAGCATCGCGGAAAGCATGAATCGCTGCTAATTTAAAGGCGATTTCTGAAGAGTCGACTTCATGGTACGATCCGTAGAAAACCGCTGCTTTAACATCAACCATTGGATAGCCAGCCACTGTTCCGCTAAGCACCGCTTCTTTAACACCTTTTTCAATCGCCGGAATATATTCACGAGGAATAACACCGCCCTTAACTTCATCAGCAAATTCAATTCCCTTACCTGATTCAAGCGGTTCAACTCTGAGAGCACAATGACCGTATTGGCCACGACCACCAGATTGTTTAACATATTTATGTTCAGCTTCAGCCGTTTTAGTAATGGTTTCACGATATGATACTTGGGGATTACCAACATTGGCTTCAACGCCGAATTCACGACGCATACGATCAACAATAATTTCTAAATGTAATTCACCCATACCAGAAATTAATACTTGATTTGTTTCGGGATCAGTTTCAACACGGAAAGTTGGGTCCTCTTCGGCTAAACGTTGCAAAGCCACGCCCATTTTTTCTTGATCAACTTTTGTTTTCGGTTCAACCGCGATTTTAATAACAGGTTCTGGGAAAACAATTGATTCAAGGAGAACGGGAGTATTTTCATCGCAAAGAGTATTTCCAGTTGTAGTATTTTTTAAACCAATAACAGCGGCAATATCGCCAGCGCAAATTTCTTTAATTTCTTCACGGTGATTAGCATGCATTCGCACTAAACGACCAACTCGTTCTTTAGTATCTTTTGAAGAATTTATAATATATGAACCAGCCGTTAAAGTTCCTTGGTAAACACGAACGAAACAAAGTTTTCCAACAAAAGGATCAGTCGCAATTTTAAAGGCTAAGCCAACGAAAGGCTTTGCGTCATCTGGTGTTAAAGGATATTTTTTTTCATGATCACGAACGTCGGATGATTCAATTACTGGAACATCAAGCGGAGATGGTAAATAATCGTTAACTGCGTCAAGAACCAATTGCACACCAATATTCTGTAAAGCCGTTCCGCATAAAACAGGATAAATTGCGTTAGCAATTACTCCTTTACGAATGGCCGCTTTTAAATCAGCTAAGGAAATTTCTTGACCACTTAAATATTTCTCCATGGTCTTTTCATCACATTCTACGGCTTTTTCGACTAATTCATTATGAAACTCATCAACTTTTGCTTTCATGTCTTCTGGGATAGGAATTTCTTTAATATCAACACCGTTAAAACCAGAAAATGTATAAGCTTTCTTTTCTAGTAAATCGACTACTCCTGATAACTCATTTTCCGCTCCAATCGGTAATTGTAAAGCGACGGCTTTCTGGTTTAAACGAGTTTTAATTGAATTTAAACTCATATAAAAATCCGCGCCCATTTTATCCATTTTGTTTACGAAACAAAGGCGAGGAACTTGATATTTATCTGCTTGACGCCAAACAGTTTCTGATTGCGGCTCAACACCGGCCTGACCATCAAAAACGGCAATGGCGCCATCTAAAACACGTAAAGAACGTTCTACCTCAACGGTAAAATCAACGTGCCCAGGAGTATCAATAATATTAATTTTATTATTTTTCCAAAAACAAGTAGTCGCGGCGGATGTAATTGTGATTCCTCTTTCTTTTTCTTGTTCCATCCAGTCCATCTCCGCGGCCCCTTCATGAACCTCACCAATTTTGTGCTTTTTTCCAGTGTAAAACAAAACACGCTCGGTAAAAGTTGTCTTACCGGCATCGATGTGAGCCATGATTCCAATATTTCTGGTATTTTCTAGAGAATAATCACGCGACATAAAATATATAGGATCTCTATTTAAATAGAGATTTAATTATTAAAAATTTAATTTATAACTCTAGTTTCTAGCTCTTGAGAAATGAGCAAAAGCTTTATTAGCTTCAGCCATTTTATGAACAGCTTCTCTTTTCTTAACAGCCGTTCCTTCGCCATTTGAAGCATCAAGAATTTCGGTCGCTAATTTTTCGGCAGTGGAACGTCCTTTGCGGTCATTAGCAGCGCCAATAATCCAGTTACAACCTAAGAAATAGCGTCTTTCACCACGAACTTGGAACGGAACTTGGTAGTTAGCACCACCAACACGTTTACCGCGAACTTCAACTAAAGGTGAAACTTTCTTAATCGCTTTGTTGAAAATATGTCTTGGATCTTGCTTAGTCTTTTCTTTCAAAATCTCAAAAGAGCCATAGACAATTTTTTCTGCGGCTGACTTCTTGCCTCTTTCCATGACGTAATTAATAAATTTAGCGATATTCTTATCGTTATATTTTGAATCGCCTTCAATTGTTCTTTTAGGAGCTGGTTTACCTCTCATATTTTTTATTTATTATTTTTTTGGTTTTTTAGCGCCGTAGCAGCTTCGTCCCTGTCGTCTCGCTTCGACTCCAGAGGCGTCAAATACTCCACGAACAACTTTATAACGAACACCAGGCAAATCCTTTGTTTTACCGCCTTTTACAAGAACGATTGAATGCTCTTGCAAATTATGACCCATACCCGGGATATAAGCAGTCACTTCCATGCCGTTAGATAAACGGACACGCGCAATTTTACGTAACGCGGAGTTAGGTTTTTTTGGAGTAGTCGTCGTTACCTTTAAACAAACACCCTGTTTGAAAGGAGCGCCTTTAGCTGTATCTTTCTTTTTGCGATGCAAAGAATCAAGACTAGTATGAAGCGCAAGGGCGTTTCGTCTTTTGGCAATTGATTTTCTACCCTGGCGAACTAATTGATTAATAGTTGGCATAATTTAGTAGTGAATTTAAGCCCGATATAAATAATGGACTTTCTTAAATATTAAAAATAATCCTGACTTTTCAGGATGGATTTTATGATAATTTTTATGACTTAGTTAATTTAACAAAATATAAAACATAAGTCAAGGTCATTAATTTCAGAAATCTAACAAAAAAAGCTTCTAAGCGCCCGTTATCATTCGATAAAGAAAATTGACAGCGGGGATTATGGTTTGACCGGCTAACATGACAAATAAAATTACAAAAATAAAGCCGTATCTTTCGAAGCTCAAATATTTCTCTCGTAAACCCCTCGGCAAGAACGTAGCTAATATTTTTGAGCCATCAAGGGGCGGTATTGGCACTAAATTAAAAATCATTAATACCAAATTAATGTAAACAATTAAACTAACTAAACCAACAAAAGTTAAACTTGCAATTGGAAGAAATCTTAAAAATAAACCAAAAAATACAGCAATAATTAAGTTTCCTAAAGGTCCGGCCATGGCCACCTTAGCGTCACCATATTTCCTATCTTTTAAATTATTAGGGTTATATGGAACTGGCTTAGCCCAAGCAAAGAGAAAAGGGCTCCCAGTAATAATCAAGACTAAGGGCAAGAAAAAAGACCCAAACCATTCGAGATGAGCCAATGGATTAAAGGTTAAACGACCAGCATCTTTAGCGGTTGTGTCGCCTAGACGATTAGCCATCCAGCCATGCATATACTCATGAACTACGGCGGAAAAAATAACGACAATTATTTGAAAAGCATAAATCATATACAAACATCTTAACATAACTTGATTAATTTTAAAAATACTGTTAGAGTAAAACCATTATTTAAGATAAAAAATTAGCGAAGAACCAATATGGCAAAAAAATGCGATTTATGTGGCCGTAGCGCAACCAAAGGCGCTTCCCGTTCCCATTCCAAAATCAAGACCTTAAAAAGACAAAATATCAATCTGCAAAGCAAAATGATTGAAGGTTTAAAAGTTAGAATCTGTACTTCATGTATTAGAACTATGGCTAAACCGGTTCGCGTTAAGGCCAAAAGAAAGCCAGCTTTAAAGGAAGGCGAGGTTAAGGCTTTGAAAGTTAAAAAAGCCGGAGCTAAAAGCGCTGCCAAAAAAGTTAAAGTTGCAGCTGCTAAAATTTTGAATAAGAAAAAGAAATAAACTATCTACTTTTCAAACAAATAAAAAATCGCCTCTTTTCGGGGGCGATTTTGTTTTTGTAAAAAATTACTCAGAGCCTCTAGCTTCAAAAAGCTTAAAATTCCATTGCAAAATAAGCTAACCCGGCTTTTACCTTTTCGAACTTATCTCGACGATGGGAGTAATACAAATCGTCACAATATGTACAAATATCAGTAACGAATATATTTTTCTTCAACAGACCCGCCTTACTTAATTGCCTAACAATAGCACGATCTAAATAGACATAAAATTTATCGTCACGAACGCTAACTTCTCCAGCTGGAAATTGCTCAGCAATCTCAGGACCAACCTCAAAGTGACAATCTTTAATGTGGGGTCCGATAAAAACTTGGAGATCGTGTGGATTAGAACCGTAAGAATGCTTCATTTCCGCTATCGTTTTGCCAACGATATTTAAAATCGTTCCACGCCAACCAGAATGGATTAAAGCAATTACTCTTAACTTTGAATCAAAAACGTAAACTGGTACGCAGTCGGCTACTGTTAATGTCAAAGTTACTAGGGGGATACTTGTCATTAAGGCGTCATAACCTTTCATTTCATAGGATTCAGCGAATGAACATACGGCATGAACCTTATCCGCGTGTACTCCGAGAGCGGAAACGGTGCTTTCTGGATTAATTCCTGAATCTTGTAAAAACCACTTTCGGTTTCCCTTAACCTCAATATTTTCTTCATCTGGCCAAAGTTTCATGTCGCCATCAATTTTTTTTGAAAGACCGTAAATTAGGCCATCAAGAACATTAAAAATTTCCTGTTTTTTTACCATGTTTTATGATTTAGTATTTATGATTATTTAAAGGACTTTTCACGTTTATTCTCCTATTTAAGTACAATCTGCGGACTTTGTCAATGTCCAAATCTTCTAATTATAATTACTAATATTAAATAATATAATGTGCCTAAATACCAATTAAAACTAGTAACATTTAGCGCCGCCCAACTTGGTCTAGCGAGAAGGCTTGAAACAACAAAAATGTATTTTAATAATAAATACGAGGGTAAAAACCACAATACTCCTAGAAATGGAATAATAAAACTTAAGAAAATACCGATAATTAAAGAGGCTAAAAGCGGCGGAAAGGTCCATAAAACTAAAACATTGGCGAGGGGTGCGATTATTGAAAATTGCTTAAAGTTAATGAGCGCTATCGGTAAAATTATTATTTGCGAAACCAGTGTTAAATTTATTGTGTCTAAAGTAGTTTTACTAATTATTTTTATGTTTCTTTTTAATTTTAATTTATCTAAATATTTAGTAGTAATTTTTTCACCAATTGGATAAATATAGATAATACCGAGTAAGGCCGCAAACGATAATTGAAAACCAATGTCATCTCGTAATAATTTCTGATTAAACATTAACATTAAAGACGCGGAAAATACCAAAGCTTTAATGAGCGAACTAAGACGCGAATAGTAAAGGGCTAAAAAAACTAAGGCACCCATAATAGCGGAGCGAACCGCCGAGGCCGCCAGTCCAGTTATCAATGGGTAAAGAAATAAAAAAATAAAAATAACTTTAAGCGCTCGCCGCCGGGAAATGCCTAAAGCGAGAAAAAAATTTATAATCATCGCACTTAGAATCGTAATATGAGAGCCAGAAATTGCAATCATGTGACTAAGACCAACGCGTGAAAATACTTGCAAATCTTCTCTTAAAACTGTTCGCCGATACCCAAGCAAAAGTGCATCCGCGAGCCCGGCTTCCGGTTCCGGTAAATTATAATCAATTTTTTCTTTTAAGCGCCATTTAAACTCAATGAGTTTTAAATAAATATTTTGGCCGAAATTTAAATTACCAGTCGCAATTGATATTTTTGGGTAATACATTACTGAATAAATATCATAGCGCGCTAAATATGTTTCATAGTCAAATCCATCAATTAAAGGGGGGTTTTCAAGCAAACCAGTCACTTTTATAAAATCACCATAATTATATTCGGGATATAAATCGGTTGAAATTAAAACTTGACCGCTTATTTTTCCCTGTAAACATAAATTTAAACGCCGACTTTTATAATCAACATCCGCTTCTTCACAAATGCGCCCGCTTAAAGTTAATTTTTGACCATTATAAAAAGAAATATCGCTGGCGTTTATTTGCGGTCGGTAAACATTAGGCCAAAAACCAATAATAAAAACAATAAAAATATATATTAAATTAAAGAGTAAAAAAATTTGCGAGCGTGATTTCCAAAAACCGACTGGCAGCATTTTTCGAATTTTGAACATAAAAAAACCGCTATAATTAATAGCGATAGTTTAACAAATAGATTATGAAAAAAAGATAAAGGCTAGATAAACGAAGTCTATTTTGCCCTATTTTGCCCTATTTAGCTTCCTTGAGCCATCTTAAATATGCTTCCATAAACGGTTCTAAATCACCATCTAAAACGCCATCAACATTCGAAGTTTCAAAGTTAGTGCGGTGATCTTTAACTAGACGATTGCCATATAAAAAGTAAGAGCGAATCTGTCGGCCCCATTCGGCTTTTGTTAATTCCCCTTTCAATTTCTTTTCTTGAGCTTCTTTTTCTTCGACTGCGAGTTGAAATAATTTCGTTTTTAAAATCTTAAAGGCATTTTCTTTATTTTGGTGCTGTGAGCGTTCGCTCTGACAACTAACCGTTATTCCAGTCGGCAAATGGACAATTCGAACGGCTGAGTCAGTTGTATTAACGCTTTGTCCGCCCGGGCCACTCGAGCGAAAAACATCAATACGAATATCTTCATCTTTTATATTAATTACTTTATCGTCTTTAATTTCGGGAATTACCTCAACGAGAGCGAATGACGTTTGGCGCAAACCGTCAGCGTTGAAGGGCGAGTTTCGCAGTAAGCGATGAACTCCGTTTTCACTTTTTAAATAGCCATAGGCCCAGGGACCAATAATTCTCAAAGTCGCACTCTTTAAACCGGCTTCATTACCATAAGTTTGGTCTAAAATTTCGAGCTTCCAATTTTGACGCTCAGCGAAGCGTGAATACATCCGCTCAAGCATTTGCGTCCAATCCTGAGCATCTACACCGCCCGTACCAGCATGTAAAGATAGATAAACGTTATGATTGTCATACTCACCGCTAAAGAGAGAGAAAAACTCTAAATGAGAGAATTTCTTTTCAAGTTCTTCATACTTAACTTCAAGTTCCTCAGTTAAATCTCCGATCGCTTCTTTTTGAGCTAAGGCCGCCATTTCTTCAGCCTCTCTAATTTCAGTTTCCATGCTTAGCCAATCTCTAACTTCCGTTGCCAATTCTTCAGCCTCTTGACCAACACTAACCGCCGCTTCGCGATCATTCCAAAAATCAGGAGCAGACATTTTTAAACGCAGTTCTTTTTCCTCAACAACTTTTCGGTCAATTGCTAAAAGCGCTTTTGTTTTCAAAAAGCGTTCGCGAAGTTCATTAATTTTTTTTAAAAGATTTTCCATAAATAAACTGAAAATAAACTGAAAATAAACTGAATTTATAGTACTTCTAAATTATAACAAAAAAGCACTCGAGTAAATAGAGTGCTTTTTATATATCTTTTCAAATAATCGATTAACGTTTGCTCCATTGTGGGGCTTTTCTCGCTTTACGAAGACCCGGTTTCTTTCTTTCAACTTGTCTCGGATCACGAGTTAGGTAGTTATTAACCTTCAAAGCTTCTTTAGTATCAGGGTCAATTGCAAAAATAGCGCGAGCAATTCCTAAACGAACGGCATCGATTTGTCCCATTTTACCGCCGCCACAAACAATCACGGAAAAATTAAAATCACGTAAGTGGCCGGTTGTTTTTAAAGGTTGAACAATTAAATTAAGACCATCGCCAGGAAAATATTCACTAGCGCGCTTACCATTAATCATAATTACTCCTTTGCCGCCTTCATAAAGACGAACTTGAGCAGCCGCTTGTTTGCGACGACCGACAGTTTTCAAATATTTACCGGAAAATTCAACCGTTTCATTTTTTGCCCAGTCTTTCTCTTCATCAAAATTTTCATCTTCATTAATTTCAACTGCTTCAGCATCAGCAATATCTTGTTTCTTTTTTTCGGCCATATTATTTAATAATTAATCTTTTTAACATATTAACGCGAAGTTTAGTCGGAGGTAACATATCACGAACCGCGCGATGTAAAACGTCCCCTGGATCTTTCGCGAAAACAACTGACATTTTTTTGCTCTTTAAACCACCTAAATATCCAGAATAATGATGATATTGCTTTTGGTCTAATTTCTTGCCAGTGAATTTCATTTTTGAAATATTTTTTACTTCAACGATGTCACCTAAATCTAAATGTGCTTCATATTCAGGTTTGTTCTTACCCCGAAGGATAAGCGCAATTTTTGAAGCTAAACGACCCACCGCTAAATCAGTGGCATCAAGTTGATGTAATTTTCTCACGATATTTTTCATATAATTATACTAATTCAATTTGCACCATTTCGGCGCCATCGCCTTGGCGAACTCCTAATTTAGTAGTCCGAGTATATCCACCCGGGCGTGTTTTATAGCGTACGCCTAAAACTTCAATCGCTTTTTTGACCGCATTTTTCTGAAGTAAAACCTTAATCAAACCACGACGAGCAGTTAAATCACCCGCTTTTGACGATGTAATTAATTTCTCAACTAATGGTCTAACAGCCTGAGCTTTAGCTTTTGTAGTTTTAACTTTCTCGTATAATAAAATACTTGAAGCCAAATTACGTAACATTAATTCTCTTGGCCCTTTCTTCCGGTCTAAAATTTTATTTTTATTTCTGTGACGCATATCAGATCTTTAAAATTATTTTTTAGTTTTGGTGCTAACTTTCTTTTCTTTCTTCTCTTTTTTCTCTTTTTTTACTTCGACCTCTTCTTCACTTACTTCATCTTCAATAATAGTTGCTTCAATCGGGGCTTCTTCAAGAACTTCTTCTTTCGTGTCCATAGCTCCAGGAAGTAAAGCGCTATATTGATCAACTAAGACTTTAACAGTTTCATTAAAGGCAACTTCAGGAGTAATCGTGCCGTCAGTTTTAACATTTAAAATTAACTTATCCCAGTTAGTCATTTTACCAACACGAGTATTTTCAACGCTGCTAGAAACAACAGTAACTGGAGAAAACATCGAATCGATTTCAATATAACCAATTTCACGATTTTCTTTTTTAGCACCCTCTGGCATTTTATAGCCACGACCCTCTTTAACAACAATTTCCATCTCGAGAGATCCAGCTTCATCAGTGATGTTAGCTAAAACTAATTCTGGATTCTTAATCTCAACCTGACTGTTTTTAGTGATATCAGCCGCCGTCACTATTTTTCTACCTTTAACTTTTAATTCTAAACGGACTTCTTCTTCAGTGTAAATTTTAAAACGTAGTTGTTTAAGGTTTAAGATCATCTCTAAAACATCTTCTTTAATATGGGGTAAAGCCATAAATTCATGGCTAGCACCTTTAATTTTTGCGCCAATAACGGCTGCGCCCGGAAGAGACGATAATAAAACTCGGCGGAGTGAGTTGCCGATAGTCATACCGTAACCCGGAAATAAAGGCTCAACAGTAATAATTCCTTCATTCGGATTGCCACCTGCCTTAAATTCAATTTTTTTAGGTAAAGCAATGTTTTGCATATGTTTTTTTTATTTTGAGTAATACTCAATAATCATTTGAACATTAATATTTTGAGGAAGATCAAGATCTTTTGGTTCGTGGAGTACTTTCGCGCTTAAATCAGTGTTGTCGAAATTTAACCAACTTGGTCTGTCAGCTTTCTTAATCTTTTCATTTAAATCTTTAAAGAAACGATTATTTGCGCTGCTCTTTTTAATTTTAATAACTTCTCCGAGTTTAACTGTAAAAGACGGAATCGTCGCTTTACGGCTATTAACGGTGAAATGACCATGGTTAACTAATTGACGGGCGTGGCTTCGTGATGCCGCCCAGCCTAAACGATAAACAACATTATCTAAACGCATTTCTAAAGCTTTCAAGAAATTCTTACCAGCATCACCTGATTTCTTCGATGCCTTGGTATAAGTCATACGAAATTGCTTCTCAAGCAAACAATAAAATTTCTTTGCCTTTTGTTTTTCCTGCAATTGCAAACCGTAGTCGCTTAAACGTCGACGTCCTTTTGGACCATGAAAACCTGGAGGAAAATTACGTTTAACGATTGCGCACTTTGGGCCAACACAACGCTCGCCTTTAAGAAAAAGCTTTTCGCCGGTACGTCGGCATTGTTTACATTTGCTATCTAGATTTCTTCCCATATTATTTTATAATTAGACGCGACGTGGTTTCTTAGGACGACAGCCATTATGCGGAACCGGAGTTACGTCTTTAATAGCGACAACGTCTAGACCATTAGCATTTAAAGCGCGGATGGCCGCTTCCCGACCAGTACCAACACCAGAAACAAACACGCTTACTTCTTGCAAGCCGTATTCTTCCTTGGCTTTCTGCGCAGCAATTTTAGTAATAATTTGTGCGGCGTAAGGAGTGGCTTTTTTCGCCCCCTTAAAACCAGCTAAACCGGCGCTCGCCCATGAAATAACATCACCATTAGTATCAGTTAAAGTAATCATGGTGTTGTTATAAGTCGCTTGGATATACGCCCGACCGACTTTGACGATTTTAGCAGTCTTTTTCTTCTTTTTCTTGATCAACTTCTTTTTCGCCCGAGCTTGTTTATTTTTTTCTAATTTTTGTTTAATTTCCTCTGGTAATTCTTCGTCGCTGGAGTCAAAATTAAAGCCTTCAACTTCCTTCTCTTCCTTTTCTTCTTTTTCTACTTTTTCTTCTTTTTCTACCTTTTCTGCCTTTGGCTCTTTAATTTCAGCCGAAACAGCGGGAACTTTTTTGGTTTCCTTAGTAGTTTCGTTTTTTATTTCTTTTTTTACTTCTTCTGGCATATTTTAATCTTTATAAATGATTAGGTCTTTTGTAATCCAGATTTAGATTTACCGCTACCCATAGTGACACGTTTGTTTCCACGAATGGTTCGACTATTGGTTTTAGTTCTCTGGCCTCTAACCGGCAAATGTTTAGCGTGACGAAGACCACGATAGCAGCCGATCTCTTTTAGACGTTTAATATTGCTCTGAACTTCACGTCGTAAATCACCCTCAACGGTATATTTCTTTTCAATAATTTCTCGTAAAAGATTAACCTCTTCTTCTTTTAAGTCTTTAACTCTAACATCCTTATCAACTTTAGCCTCTGCTAAAACTTTGTTAGACCGAGTTCGGCCAACACCGTGGATATAAGTCAAAGCGATTTCGACTCTTTTGTCATTGGGAATATTGACTCCCGCAATTCTTACTGCCATATAGTATAATAAATTACCCCTGTCTTTGTTTATGTTTAGGGTTTTTGCAAATAACATGAACACGACCCTTACGTCGTACTACTTTACAATCTTTACAAATTTTTTTAGCACTGGCTCTTACCTTCATATTGAAATTTCTAAATTTAATTAAGTTAGAGACGATAAGTGATGCGACCCTTGGTTAAATCATACGGACTAATCTGAAGTTTAACCTTATCACCGGGGAGCAAACGAATTTTATTCATTCTCATTTTACCGGATAAATGAGCAGCGATTTCGTGGCCATTTTCAAGTTTGACCCGAAAACTGGCGGCGGGCATAAGCTCAAGGACTTCTCCTTGCATCTCAATAAAGTCCTTAGCGTTAAGGGTGTCGGTTATTTCACTTGTCTTATCTCTGCCTTTTGACATTAACACAAAAAAATTTGATAAAGACTAGTCGGTCTGCTTTATCAAAATCTATTATAAAAATTAATTTTATCTAATAATATTCTTAATAAAATTATTATAGGGATAAGTAATCAAGTTGTCAAGAGTTATTAGCCGAGTTTAACACGGCTTTGATTCGTCTTACGCCTGAACTTGAGGCTTCTTCCTTAGAAATCTTAAAATGACCCAAAAGGCCAGTCGCCTCAACATGAGGACCGCCGCAAATCTCTTGAGAATAGGCTTCCTCTATTTTCGGCTTGCCGTCAGCATCAATATAGCTAACTGTATAAACTTTTACCTTTTCGCCATATTTAGAGTCAAAAACACCCATCGCACCGCGTTTTTTCGCCTCTGCAAGCGATAATTCCTCACAAGTGACATTATAATTCTTGCGAATAGCCTCATTTACTAAGTTTTCTACTTCAGTAATTTGAGCCAGCGTCATTTTCTCAGGGTGAGAAAAATCAAGCCTTAATCTTTCTGGTGTAATATTACTTCCCTTTTGAACAACGTGATCGCCTAAAACTTTGCGAAGAGCGGCGATTAAAAGATGGGCGGTCGTATGAAGTTTAGTTGTTTCTTCGCTAGAATCAGCGAGTCCGCCTTTAAATTTACCGGCGGACGCGGTTCGAGATAGGTCTTGATGCTTTTTTAATTCGGTTTCAAAACCAATCTTATCAACTCGGCTCCCATTTTCTTTAGCCAGTTCTTCGGTCATTTCAAGTGGAAATCCATAACTTTGGTAAAGGTTAAAAGCCTCAACGCCACTAATATTTTTGTTTGCCAATTTTTTAAATTCTATTAAACCTTTTTCTAGAGTGTGACTAAATTTTTTCTCTTCTTTATTTAAATTAGAAATAATAAATTCTTGATTTTTTTCTAGTTCGGGATAAATATTTTTATAATCATTAATAACAACCAGCGCAATCTCACTTATCCAAAGTCCTTGATTAATATCAATTTGTTTACCATATCTGATCGCCCGTCTAATTAATCGACGGACCACGTAACCCTGATCAGTATTTGATGGCGTTACCCCGTGTTTGTCACCAATAATAAGAGTCGCCGCTTTAATATGATCAGAAATAATTCTCATCGCTCGAGTTATCTCAAGACTTTCTTTATATTTATGTCCACTTAATTCTTCAATTTTATGAATTAAATTAATAAATAAATCAGTTTGATAATTATCATCAAAATTATTAATAACCGCGCAAACACGTTCTAATCCTAAACCGGTATCAACATTTTTTTGGGCAAGTGGTTCATATTTTCCCTGAACATTTTTATTATATTGCATGAAAACATTATTCCAAATCTCAACCCAAGAATCGTTATCATCATTAAAAGCTAGTGGCACCGTGTTCGCGTCTCCAGACCAATAAAAAATTTCCGTATCCGGCCCACAAGGTCCAGTTGTTCCCGCTGGTCCCCACCAATTACTCTTCTTTGGTAATTTAGCTATTCTCTCTATTGGTAAATCATAAGAAAGAAAAATTTCTTTCCAAGTTTCATAAGCTTCACTGTCGTAGGGAGCGTCGTCATCACCAATAAAAACTGAAACAGCTAGTCTTTTTTTATCAAGATTTAGCCACTCAGCGCTCGTTAAAAACTCCCAACTAAAATTAATCGAATCTTTTTTAAAATAATCACCGAGGGACCAATTACCCATCATTTCAAAAAATGTATGATGAGTATTGTCACCGACTTCATCAATATCACCAGTGCGAATACATTTCTGAGCGCTAGTTAGACGCGCGCCCGCCGGATGCTTTTCGCCCAGTAAATATGGGACTAAAGGATGCATGCCGGCAGTAGTAAAAAGTACTGTTGGATCATTTTCTGGAATCAAAGAAGCGCTCGAAATCACCGTGTGACCCTTGCTGATAAAAAAATCTAAATATTTTTGGCGCAGCTCTGATGAATTCATATTTTTATTATCTCTATATTATATTAACCTCTTCTTGAATATCAAGACCAAATTTTTTCTTAACAGCTGATTTAACTTTTTTAACAAGTGCGAGCACGTGCCTAGCTTCAGCACCGCCGTGATTAACTAAAATAAGCGCTTGTTTTTCATACATACTAACCGGGCCAACTTGTTTTCCTTTATAACCAGCTTGCTCAATTAACCAAGCAGTTGGAATTTTAATTTTATTTTTTCCGGCCGGGAAACTCGGCATCTCAGGATATTTCTTTAAAAGTTCTAAATATTTAAGGCGGCTAACTTCAGTGTTTTTGAAATAAGAACCCGCGTTAGCTAAGACGCCGGGGTTCGGAAGTTTAGAGTTTCTAATTTCGGTAATTACCTTTATAACATCTCTTAAATATGGATCTTTAATTCCCTTTTTCTCAAGTTCTACTCTAATTGAACCGTAATCTAAGTTCAAGTCTGCTTGGTGCGGTAATTTAACCGTCACCGAATAAATAAAATATTTACCCTTCAATTTATTTTTGAAAATACTATCGCGGTAGCCAAATTTACAGTCCGTAGCCGCAAAAATTTTTTCGTAACCGGTTTTTAGTTCAACCGCCTTTAAGTGATGAAAACTATCTTTAAGCTCAACTCCGTAGGCACCAATATTTTGAATCGGAGCCGCCCCGACCGTACCATAAATTAAAAATAGATTTTCCAGCCCATATAAATCTCGCTCAACCGTATAGTTAACAAATTTTGTCCAAGACTCACCTGACTTCGCCTCAACAATAGAAAAATCGGCTTGGCGATCAATAACTTCAATCCCCTTAATTTCATTTTTCAAAACTAAGCCTTTAACTTTTTTAGAAATTAAAACATTTGAACCGCCACCTAAAATAGTAATCGTTTTTTTATTTTCTTTTGCCCAATTTATCGCTTCTTTTAAATCATTCAAACTATTTATAATCGCAAAACACTCAGCGGCCGCGCCGATTCTTAAGGTCGTATATGGAGCTAAGGGAATATTTTTCTCGATTTTAAGCATAAGTTAATTATAGTAAAAATAGTGCAATTAGTAAAACAAAGCTATGTTATTGACACTATTTAGATATTATTGTATCATCAACATAGAACTTTTACATTTTCATAAATAAAAATCAGCAACATGAGGAAAATCAGAACATTAGTCAAGCTCAGTGCCTTGACCCTATTAATCCTGTTTTATTCTTGCGAAAAAGAAAAAAACGACAGCGGATTCAAAGAAGTGACCGTTATCGATCTTCGAGTA
Organism: Patescibacteria group bacterium; assembly: GCA_038245255.1. GTDB lineage: Bacteria > Patescibacteriota > Patescibacteriia > Patescibacteriales > UBA12465 > UBA12465. The sequence continues at coordinate 31,089 of JBBRSQ010000006.1, forward strand.
AATAACCCTTCCCCGTCAATCGAGCTGATTGATGTTCAGGCGCAAATTACAGCCGTTACTTTCCCGGGCCCTCCAGCTGTCACTATCAATGACACCCTTGGACTAACGAAAGTATCCTGCGCAGACAAATTAATTTTTAGTGCTGAGTGGCAAGTTGGCTATCAAAGTCAATTTCACTACAAAACAACTGTTTATGCGGCGATTAACGGAAATATACAAATTATTTTCGTCCGTAGCGGCATTTTTTTCGACAAAATGTTCGTTATTGAAAACAACAATCTAATTAAGTCAAGTAACTTTTCTACCGTCACTATTAAAAAGATTGAACTAAATGAAATCAAAAGAGTAATTCAAATCGTTAGTAATAGTACCTGGATGAGGACTGGACCAATTGCGGATGTAAAAACAACTATCGACTATTAAATGTGTCAGAGTCTCTAAGAATTTTAAAACTAAACACAAGAAAGGACTGCCTAAAAACAGTCCTCTTTTTTAATCTTTAATTAATTGTCGCGTCAAATTAATCAACATCTCCTAATTCCTGAAGCTTAAGTAATTTAGCATACAAGCCACCCTTTACATGCGCTAACTGCATGTGACTCCCTTCTTCGGCTAATTTACCATTTTCTAAAACAATAATCTTATCCGCTTTTTTAATTGTACTTAAGCGGTGAGCAATAATAATCATCGTTCTGCCCTTACTAATTTTTTCCATGGCGTCAGAAATTAAAACTTCACTTTGACTATCGAGGCTAGAAGTCGCTTCATCAAAAATTAAAATTCGCGGATTAGCTAAAATTGCTCGAGCAATGCCGATACGCTGCCGTTGACCACCGGACAATCTAACTCCGCGCTCGCCCACCGTCGTATCATAGCCGTTCTCTAGTTTCTCAATAAACTCACTCGCGTTAGCAATCCGCGCGGCGGCCTTAATTTCCTTGAAACTAGCGTTTGGTTTAGCATAAGAAATATTTTCACTAATACTAAGATCGAAGATTTCTACTTCTTGCGGGACGATTGCTAAAAATTTTCTAAACCCAGCCACGTCATAATCACGTAAATCCTTATCATCAAGTAAAACCCGACCTTTTTGTGGGTCGTAGTGACGATACAGTAAGCGCGCGACAGTTGTCTTGCCGCCACCCGAAGGGCCAACTAATGCAATTACACAACCAGGAGTAATCTTAAGATTTAAATTATTAATAGCCGGTTTTTTATTATCACCATAATAAAAAGAAACATTCTCAAATTTAAATTCGCCGCGAATGGCTTTTGGTTTATAGCCATTTTTTTTATTTATAATCGCGGTTTCACTATTAAATAGTTTTAATAAGCGATTAACACCTTCACGTCCTTCTTCCATGCGATCGTAAAAACGAGACAAGCGATAGAGTGAGCCGTAGGCTTTTTCACTTAGTGTGAAGGCAAATATTAAAGTACCGACAGTCATTACGCCCTTATAAACTAAATATACGCCTAAAAATAAAACAACCGCGCGACCAATATCAACAATCATGTTACGACCGAGCCCAACCTTCATCATCCAACCGAATTGTTTATTTTCATTATCACGAACATGAATTTTAATTTTATCAAATTCATTCAGCTCTCTTTTTTCCTGGACAAAAGACTGAACGGCATTAATATTCATTATCGACTGTCCCATTTTACCGCTCGCTACTTCGTAATCCCGATATATTTCCTTTCGAATCGGGTACATTTTTTTATTAGCATAGTAAGTAGTGACTAAGTACAGCGGCGCGAAAAACAAGAATGATAAACCGATTCTCCAATCAGTCCAAAATAAAGCAATCAGAGTAAAAAATAACTGAACAAAAGTCGGTGCAACTTCCCAAAAAATATTATTTATAAATTGCGATATTTTATCAATTCCCCGCTCAATTTTAATAATCTTTGAGCCAGTATTTTCTCTCTCATGATATCCAAGATCAAGCGAAACTAATTTTGCCTGTGATTTAATTCCTAATTCATATTCAATTTCAACTAAGAGTTTTAAAATGCGACGATCGGAAAAATAATCAAGCACTGAGTGAACTTGATTGCTTACTAAGTACAAAACAATAAATTGAATAAGATAAACTAAATTTTCAACATCAAAACCATTTAAACCATCGATTAATAGCTTTAAAATATAAGGGCTAAGCAAATCCAAAAAAGCCAAGACAATAATCAAGGCGCTAATTGAAGAAAAAGATTTACGATATGGTTTTAGTAAATGCCAAAGTTCTTTCCAAAAACGACTCCAAGTAATTGTTTCTTTTACGTCTGGTTTAATTGTCTCAGCTTTATGTGCCATATTTTAAAAGTATGTCCGCGACTCGAAAAACATCCCCAGCTCCCATTAAAAGCAAAACATCTTTTTTATTTAATCTTTTTTCTAAATATTTTACTGCCTCAGTAATTGTTTTAATATGTCTAACTATTTGCGGATTATTTTTGGCTTGATTAAATTTAGTAATCGCCTTAATAAGCTCAGCACTTGAAACACCTCCTTGCGTTTCCCGTGCTGATCCGTAAATATCAAGAATAATTAATTCGTTAGCGGGCGAAAAACTCTTTACAAAATCTTTAAATAAAGCTTTGGTACGAGTAAAAGTATGGGGATGAAATACTGTGATAATATTTTTTTGATTGTAGCGCAAACGCAGGCCAGCGAGGGTAGTTTTAATTTCAGTCGGGTGATGAGCATAATCATCAATAATTTTAGCGCCCTTATAAGTTCCTAAATATTGTGCTCGGCGTTCTGTTCCCTGAAAACCGGCTAAATGTTTTTTAATATCA
>JBBRSQ010000007.1:0-32823 GCA_038245255.1 Patescibacteria group bacterium
GCGGTTGAGATTGTCTCCAGATCGCGCATCTCACCAAGCATAATCACATTAGGATCTTGGCGCAAAATATGTTTTAAACCAGAAGCGAAACTTAGCATATCCGTCCCTAATTGACGTTGTGAAATAATACTTTTATTAGGTACGAAAACATATTCCATCGGATCCTCGAGAGTAATAATATTACAACGTCTAGAGTCATTAATATGGTTAACCATAGCGGCAAGCGTCGTTGATTTTCCACAGCCAGTTGGTCCAGTAATTAAAATAAAGCCCTGCGGTAAATTTAATAATTCACTAAGCACTGGGGGCATACCGAGATCTTTCAAACTTGGCTTACTATCACTAATGATTCGCGCGACTATCGCAATATTGTTTTTTTCATAGCTACAGTTAACTCGGTAGCGAATATTTTCAATTTGATAGCCAAGGTCTAAATCCCGTTTATCATGAAAGCGAAACTTCTGTTCTTTACTTAAAAGTGTATCTAAAAATCCTTCTAAATCACGCGCACTTAATTTTGAAAAATTTCCGTCTATAACAATATCATTAGCATCAACAAGTTGTCCGTCGATTCTAAAAATTGGGCTTTGCCCGAAAAGCAAATGAATATCGGACGCCTTTTTCTCGGCCGCTAAATTAAAGAGATTGTTAATATCCATAGTTTTAAATTTTTTTCGACTTGTTTTTACTTATTATTTTTACCAATTCATTTTTTTAAGACCATTGGCAGCTGCCTCAACCTGAGCTTCTTGTTTAGAGGAACCCTTGCCGCTAGCAATCATCTCTTCTTCAAGATAAAGTCCAATTCATTTTTTTAAGACCATTGGCAGCTGCCTCAACCTGAGCTTCTTGTTTAGAAGATCCTTTGCCGCTAGCAATCATCTCTTCTTCAAGATAAAGTCCAACCGTAAAAATCTTGGCGTGATCCGGGCCAACTTCATCGAGAATTTCGTAATGAGGGGTGATTCCTTTTTCTTCTTGAGATTTTTCTTGAAACCTTGATTTAGGATCAAGATAACTTTGATTTTTTAAAATGTCATCTAATTTCGAAACAACTTTAGTTAAAACAAAAACTTTAGCGACTTCTATCCCCTGATCTAAATAAATAGCTCCAATAATCGCTTCAATCGCGTTCGCTAAAATAAATTGACGAGATTTTTTATTTTTATCTTTTGATTCTCCTTTAGACAAATACAGACAGGCTTCAACATCAAGCTCGGCGGCAACTTCATAAAGCATTTTTGCATTAACGAGCGAAGCGCGCCAATTAGTTAAATCTCCCTCAGGAGTATCAACAAAATTCAAATATAAATATTCAGTAACAATAATTTCTAAAACGGCATCACCTAAAAATTCAAGTCTTTCGTTATGACCGATTTTAAAATCTGGATGTTCATTTAAATAGGAACGATGAACCAGCGCTTGTTTTAAAAGACTATCATTTTGAAAGGTGACACCTAATCTTTTTTGTAATTTTAAGAGTTCTGCGGTTGTCATAAATATTTTATCAAGAACAAAACTAAGAGACGCCTACTCGAGGGGCGTCTCTAGAATCATATCTTCTTCTTTTTTATTCTTTTCTTCTTCAAGTTTTAAAGCATCCGCCTCTTCCTTATTATCTCGTTTCTGAATTTCTGGTTCATCATTATAGAGAGCGCCTAAAACGCCATTTACAAATTTTCCCGAAGAATCACCGCCGAAGCTTTTTGCAATTTCAATCGCTTCATTAATAACTACTCTTGGCGGCACTGGACTGTATAATAATTCAAAAATGCCAAGTCTTAAAATATTGCGATCAATAGTCGTGATTTGATCAAGTGGCCATTCCGTCGCATATTTAACAATATATTTATCAATTTTTACGAAATTATCTCGAACACCAGCCACTAAGTTTTTCACAAAGCCGCCATCATCAAAATTAGGAGCAAAATTAGAGAAATTTTCAGCTGTTAAACGTTCAAGATCGCCATCTTTTTTTCCGTTAAAATCCCAAGCAAATAGGGTTTGCAAAGCGATAGTGCGCGCTAAATGTCGGTTAGACATAAATATTATTTTTTCTTAGTCGTCGTAGTTTTAACTTTTAAAACTTGTCGCCCTTTGTAAGTTCCACAAAAAGTGCAAACAGTGTGTGGTTTACGCATCTTTCCGCATTTTGGGCATTTAGTTAAAGTAACTTTCTTAAGTGCTAAATGAGCGCGCCCTTTATGAGTAGCGGCATGAGTCTTTTGTTTCTTTGGGTTAGCCATAAAATATAAAATTAATGTTTACACGTTTAGTATAACGTAAAGTGCTTATTAGTCAAATTTTAATTAAGCTTATTAAGCGATTTTTTCTGGCTTTGGGCCCATAATTCTTTCAAATTCATCCTTCTCAATAGTTTCCTTTTCAAGTAAAGTCGCAACGATTAATTCCAACTTTTCTTTTTGGGAATCAATTATCATTTGCGCCTTGGCTTCGCCCTGTTTCATAAATCCAGTAATTTCTTCGTCTATTTTTTCAGCAACTTTTTCACTGTAGTTTCTTTGTTCGTGAATTTCTCGACCAAGGAAAATCATTTCTTCTTTTTCGCCATATGTTCTTGGACCCAAATGATCACTCATGCCGTAGTCCGTAACTAAACTTCGAGCGACTGCGGTTGCGCGACGTAAATCAGAAGTTGCGCCAGTTGTTACTTCGCCAAATATTTTTTTCTCAACCAAATGACCGGCAAGTAAAACAGCGATTTCAGAAATGAATTCTGATTTAGCATGCATGTGTCTATCTTCAGCCGGCGCGTGCATTGTATAACCACCAGCATTGCCACGAGAAATAATTGAAACCTTATGAACTGGATCTGCATCCGGTAAAAAATGAGAAACAAGGGCATGTCCAGCTTCGTGATAGGCCGTAATCTTCTTTTCCTTAGCAGTAATAACTCGACTTTTTCTTTCCGGCCCAATCATGACCTTTTCAATTGCTTCAAATAAATTTTCATTAACAATTTCTTTTCTATCTTCACGAGCTGCTAAAATAGCCGCTTCATTTAAAATATTAGCGAGGTCGGCCCCAGAAAAACCAGCCGTTCGCTGCGCGATTTTCTTTAAATCAACATCTTTAGCTAAGGGTTTTTTACGAGCGTGAACAAGTAAGATTGCTTCCCGATCTTTTAAGTCAGGTAAATCAATCATCACGCGACGATCAAAACGACCTGGTCTAAGTAAGGCCGGATCTAAAACATCCGGACGATTTGTAGCGGCAATAACGATAATATTTTGAGTTGGTTCAAAACCATCCATTTCTACTAAAATTTGATTTAAGGTTTGTTCACGCTCATCATGAGAGCCCCCTAAACCAGAGCCACGGCGACGACCAACAGCATCAATTTCATCAATAAATAAAATACAAGGTGAATTCTTTTTCGCTTTATCAAATAAAGAGCGCACTCTTGAAGCACCAACGCCAACAAACATTTCTACGAACTCCGAGCCTGACATATGATAAAACGGAACATTAGCCTCACCAGCAACTGAGCGTGCTAGTAATGTTTTTCCGGTTCCTGGTGCCCCCAGTAATAAAACACCCCGAGGAATTTTTGCTCCCAGTTCGTGAAACTTCTTAGGGAATTTTAGAAATTCAACAATTTCTTTTAATTCTTCTTTCGCCTCTTTAGCTCCGGCGACATCTTTAAAAGTAGTTCTATTTTTTTCGTCCGGTTTAAAATCTTTAGCCGTTGACTGGCCGAAACTCATAGCTCGAGAATTCGCGCCTTGAACACCACGAAGCATAAAGAAAATAAAAACACCAACTAGTAAAAATGGAAATAAGAAAGGCGCGATATTCATTAAAAAATACTCCCAGCCACTTTCTTCTTTAACGGATATTTTTATAAGAGTCGTTTTTGCTGGATCAACTTTATAATTACTTAATAAGGTTGATAAAGAATCATTGGTTTCTTTGCGCACGGACTCTTTAGAGTTATCTTTTAAAGTAACCGCTAATTTATCGCCGCTAACAACAATTTCAGAAACTTTATCACTATTAATCTGGTTAATTAGCGCTTCAATTCCGACAGTCTGAATATTCTCTTTTGTGCCCGTAAAAGCACTAAAAACAGCCGCAATCAATAAGAATGAAGCAAATAAAACCAGGAAATTTCTAATTAATTTTTTCATATTATATAATCTCAATAAACTTAAATTTACCTTTTTGTAATACGCAGTTTGCGCTAAGAATGTTATTAACATCTTTAATAACGACGCCATTTACTTTAACGCCACCTTGTTCGACGGTTCTTCTCGCGTCCGATTTTGAACTTGCAAACTTAGCTTCTACTAGAATCGTTAAAATATTATAATCACTCGGTTTAAACTTCTTTAAATCATCGGGTATTTCTTTTTTAGAAATTGTTTTAACAAAATAATCCGCTGCCGCTTGCGCTTCTTTTTCGCTGTGATACAGACGCACAATTTCTTTTCCTAGTTCCATTTTAATGTCTCGCGGGTTAATACCAGCTCTCAAACTTTTTTCATACTCCTTAACTTTTTTCATATCCAAACGAGTCAGAAGAGTAAAATATTTAATAATAAATTCATCCGAAAGCGACATAATCTTGCCAAACATATCATTTGGCTCATCCATTAAATTAACAGTATTGCCATAACTAGAACTCATTTTTCGACCGTCCAGTCCTTCTATTAAGGGGTTGGTTAAAATATCTTGCGCTTCCTGTCCAGAGAATTTTTGCAGATCGCGTCCAGCCAGCAAATTAAAACGCTGATCAGTTCCACCAATCTCAACATCAGCTTTTATTTTTACAGAATCATAGCCCTGCATCATCGGATATAATAGTTCGCGAAGCGAAACTCTTTTTCCGTCCTTAAGGCGCCTGCTAATATTATCACGAGATATAAATTCATTAAGCGAAAAAACATTAGCCTGATTACTAACATCTTTATAGTTCAGTTTACTCAACCATTCGCTGTTTCGATAAATTTCCGCTTTATCAATATCAATTATTTTAGCCGCTTGCTTAATATAAGTTTTTAAATTTTCATTAACTGTTTCCTCGGCTAACATTGGGCGCTCACTATCTTTATCGGAAGTATCTCCGATAATGCCCGTAAAATCACCAAGAATAAAAACAATTTGATGACCAAGATCTTGAAAATCTTTCAACTTAAGCAAAGGGATTGACCGTCCCAGATGAATATTTGGGCTAGTTGGATCAATTCCTAATTTAATCCGAAGTTTTTTACCGCTTTTGAGTTTTTCTTCAAGGTTTTTTCGATTAATAATTTCCTCGACTCCTCGAGTTAAAAGCTCTTCGATTTTAGCTAACTTGTCAGTTTCTTTGCCCATATTTTTTATTCTAAAAATCTTTCTTTTATACCAAAATATTACTATTTATAAGCTAAAATGTCAAAGCAGCTAGATTTAGCTTCGCGACCTATTTCATAAAAAATTTCCCATTGCTAGGAAATTTTTTATTTTTCTTTATTTTACGACATTAGGATTTTATTTTTCTTTCTTTACGGCCTTAGTTTTCTTTTCTGTCTTTTCTGTTTTTTCTTCCTTTTCCTCCTTACCTGCTTTTTTAGTTTCTTTTACTTCTTTCTCTTCATCTTTTTCATCCTCCTTGTCTTCAGCTTTTTTAGTCTTGCTTACTTTTTCAGCTTTTGGTTTTGAACTTACCTTACCTTCACCGGCTAATTTTAAACCTAAACGATGTTCAGCTGGAGAAATGCTTACTACTTCAAAATTTCGAACTTCACCTGGTTGATATAATTCTGTAATTTTTTCTTTAACACCTAAATTTAAGAGACTAACATGAGCTAAGCCATGAATTTCTTCATCAAGTTTAACAAATAAACCAAAAGGATTGATCTTTAAAATAGTACCAACAACAATTTGTCCGGTCTTATATTTTGCACTCGCTTCTAACCATGGATCAATTAATAATTTTTTCGCACTTAAGAAAACCTTAGCACCATCAATTGTAATTATTTCTGCTTTAATACTATCACCAACTTTATACATCTCACTTGGCGAATCAATTCTCTGCCAAGCAAGTTCGGAAATATGAACTAAGCCTTCAATATTTTCACCGAATGATACGAATACACCAAAATTAGTAATGGCGGTAATTTTACCGTCAACTTGTAAACCAACTTTATATTTATCAAGGGCTGGTTTTTGTTTTTTATTCCAGACATCTTTTTCACTGAAAATAACTTTATTATCTTCCTCACTTAAAGTCATAACAGTAACTTCAAATTCCTGACCAACAAATGATTTTAATTTTTCTAAAATTTTACTCTTATCACCGCCAGAAATACGAGGATAGTTTTCTGGAGCAAGCTGTGAGACCGGTAAAAACCCATCAATCTGACAATAACGACTAAGTAATCCGCCCTTATTAGCATCAACGATTTTAACTTTAACCGTAGTCTTTTCTTTGAAAGCGGCTCTTAATTTATTCCAGGCTTTTTCCTGACCAACAAGTCTAAATGATAATTCAAGTTCGCCGTTTTCATTTTCTTCATCAATAACCGCTGCTTCGATTTCATCACCCGGTTTTAAACTAGAAAATTCCTCAACTTCATTATAAAGTTCAGGACCACGAACGATACCCATTAAAATACCGTCAATATCGAGCATGACTTCTGATTTCGAAGCCGAAACTACTTTTCCTTTAACAATTCCACCAACTTGAGGGATTTTAATATCGTCTTTTTCAAGTAATTTTGCAAACTCGCTTAATTCTTCAATTTTTTTGTCTTCCATATAATAAAAAATTTTTACTTAACCTGATCTTTCGATCTAGTCTCCTGACCACCTAGGCATTAACGCCGTTAAATCCAAGAGTTATAAAAGGTGAGATATTTAATTTGAATATTCAAAGTATAAGGGCTATTTGATTATTTGTCAATCTACTCGGCCAATAAAAAAGCCCTCAATTAACAAGGGCTGGCGATCTGAAAGTTCGGAAAAGCTAGTAGCGGTCTATAACTTTCCAGGCAAATATCGGATTGAACTAATTTCATAGTCCTTTTTTGGCTCAAAGGAACATAGCGGTTTAGTAAATTCAATTACGTAAAACTCGTTTGCCTCTTCGCCTTCTCCAAAAACAAGATACGAAAATCCGCTTGGCTTTAAAAAACCCGGTAAAAAATTTTCTTTGGGGAATTCAATTACTAGAGCTTCTCGCCGCGATAAGTTAGTCCCGAAAATAATCGTTTGGTCGTCCAAGTTAAAACTACTCCGGTTTGAGTCGATACTTTCTTTCGAGAAATAAAATTCCGAAAAATTTTTACTAACATCAACTCGACGCGCTAAATATAGGCTGGCACTCAGCTCAAAGTATTCAAGCGCTGGAAGGGTCGACATACCTAGTTGGGCGGCGGCCGCTCTTTCCTTTGACCAAGAAAAAGACAATTCTTGATTAGTCTGAAAATTAATTAAACGCCACGCGCCCTTTGAGTTTATCAAGATAATATCGGTCGTAAAAAAATTCCAATAGGCTGATAATTGTTTTTTGCTTAAACCGACTAGTGGTAATAAATAAAAATTTGTTTCGCCGAGTCGATTTGACTCCGCACATTTTTCTAGTAGTTCGTCTGAATAAGGTATTACAAGCTCCGACGTCAGCAAGGGGGATTTTATTAATGTGCCCCACGCACTAACAACCTCAGATTGCGCGACAAAATTGTTGCCGAGTATTAATGAGGCCTTTACGGGAGTTGTTTGCGCAAAAGCAGACACAACGAATAAGAAAACACAGCAAATAATCGTTACTTTTTTCATTATCAGGGATTTTTAGTTTTTAGTATTTTTAAACAACAATAAATAAGTTGAAAAATTTGTTAAATTAGTCAACTATTACTTATACTATAATTAATAAATAATGTCAAATGTAATTTATTATGACTTCATTCACCTAATAGAGGGCTAGTTGGATGACTTCCTCCTCGCCGGCCTCATTATTTACTAATAGTTTATTAATATTAAATTTGGAATCATTAATTTTTTCGAGCTGTTTTTCAAAAACCGCTTTCGCCCCGGCACTTAAGCCGCGCGTATTAGCATATCCCTCAAGGCGCGCTTTCGTAACCGCGAATGAGGCGTCGTTACTCAAAAAACTTTTTATCACATCATCAAGACCAACTTTTTCAGTAAGCTTGCCGGCCTCACCTAGATGCGTAATTAAAAATTTTATATCAACTTTCTTTTCCTGCCCGAGTTGTTGTAAATCAAGTAAATCATTATAGGAAACTTGCTGCAGCGACTCGTCTGTGCCGACTAAGGCTAGCCCATCACCCTCATGCTCTTGCGCCTCAAATAAACGCATCGCTTCAATAGCACACTTAATGGCTCGTTCATTCGAGCTTCCAATACTCGACATTTCCTTTAATGACTTAGAGGCCACACGCATGTCCTGATCAGACTTATAGTCATCTAGTAAATTTGAAAATGACGCCGTTGTAACCTTAAGTCCGGCCTGATAATTATCTGTTAAATATTGCGCCATTGAATTTTTTGAAGCCTGCATTGATCCGCTCTTGTCATAAAGAAGCATCACGGCCTTATAGCCTTCAAAATCAATTAGTTTATTATCAACTTTTTTTAAATCAAAGTGATTTTTCTCAACTTCCGCCGGCTTATTATTTAAATGCGGTAGCTTGTCAGCCTCTGCCATTAAATTAACTTTAATATAACGACAACTTTCAAGAAGCTCCTGATATTTTTTATTATCAGTTTCTTTAATTTTATCTATTTCTGCCTGACTATATTTTTCACCCTTATCATTTTTGTCTAAATCGGTTAAATATTTAACGCCTTTCTCGGTGCCATTTTTACTTTCAAAAATATCATGTTCAAACGGCCGCACTTTTAAATCATTAATCTGCTCCTGGCTTAAACCGGAGTGAGAATAATCATAATCATTAATCGCTGCTTTTAATATTTTTTCAGCCGTCTTAATGCGCTCTTCAGTCAGCTCATAATTTCCACCCTCCCAAGTATTTGTTAGTCGCTCATCACTTGAACCTGAAATTTTCCAAACATGATTCATTAAGTCGCGATAATTATCCGAGTTTATTTGCGCTAAAAAAGAATTTACCTGTTCCGTAATTTGTTCATTCGCAATTTCAGAAATTTTTGCCTTATCAGTTTCGTAACTATTAGTTAGATCTAGTTTAGCTAATTTTTCCGCGCTAAGACTAGCCCCTGACTCGGGATTTGGACCACCAACAATATAAGTGTTATCACCGCCTTCAATTTTATTCTGATTTTTGATTGATATTTCGGTTTTATTTTTTTTCGCTTCACTTGTTTCTTTTTTTTCATGCGCCGCCTCGGCCTGTGGTGCAAATTTAAGAAATAAAATTAGTGATAAGACTGCCGATTTAATAAATTTATTATTGGCTATTTTTCTCAAACCAGAATCTTTATATGCTTCCTTTTGAGAAACCATTTCTTGAGAGATTTTTTTTTTGAGCTTAGAATTAAACTCTTTAATATCCTCAATTTTAATTTTTTCCTCACCAGTCATTAATTCATAAATTTCTTTTGGTTCCACGCCGGTTAAGGCTTCGAGCTCCTCGGGAGAAATATCAGCTGCCTCATTTTCTAAAACAAAGCCTAGTGCCTCAACGTTTGGCATAACTGCAGGCTCCTGATCTAGCTTTTTTTCAGTCGTCAGCTTTTCAGTTTTAAATTCAGCTTTCTCCTGAATTATTTTTTCGTGATACTTATTTTTTTCAAATTCACTCATATAATTTAGATTACTTTTTTGCTAAATTTAAAAAATTATCGATTATTTCTAAAGGCTTTTTTTCTAATACTTGACCGAGATATTCTAAAAAATCTTCGCTGTCCGAGATGGCCACTAATTTTTGGCAGACTGACTCGAGCGATTCATTATTTATTTTAAGTAACAGTAAATTTAAATAACGATTAAAATTTTTAAACAGGGCCAAGCGTAATTGAAATTGATAATCTAGGTTGCTTTGAATTTCTAAAATCTCTCTCTCTTTAATTAACTCACCTAGATATTCAAGAACTTCATGACCAAAGTCGACAAGCGGTAAAAAATCTTCACTAAAATCCTGCGCCGCAAAATTAAATCTTTGATTTATTTCAGCCTGTTTATTTATGGCGATATCTTTATATTCTGGGTATTTTAATAAAAAATCACGACGACTCACATCTTCATCTTTAATAAACTTCAGGATCTCATCAGCTTTTTGCTCGTCACTGATAATTAAATCGGGAAGAATTTGGCCGACTAAACTATCAAGCAAAAGCCGTTCTCGCCAAAGATTATTATAATCAAGCTCCTCTTGCTTTAATGATTGATTGACCATGCTTAAATATTATCATCGTTTTCACAAATTCACAATTCAATTGAAGATAACCCTTAACTTTTTACGAACTATTCTCAATACCCCTAGAAAACAAAAAACAGACCCTTGAGTCTGCTTTTGTTCTATATTAAAATATGTCTATTAAAATTGTACTCTATCCCCAGAGACCCCCATGGAGTCAGATGTAAGCTGATCTTCCATTTGTTTTTTCTTTGTATCAATTCTATCTAAATCTTCTGATTTCAAATATTCAGACTTTAAAGCTTCAAGTTGTGGCAAAAGATCGCCTTTGTTTGCGCTTGAATTAAAAGCTGCTAAAAAAACTTTCCAATTTACTGAATCAAGCTTTTCAGCGTCCGGACCTTCGTCTACGTCATTAACCAGCATTTCTCCTTTATGTTTAATTTTTTCTATATCATTTTTTATTTCGGACTTAGAAACAAAGCTTCTGCCAAATATTCCTTTGTTCAATGTTGCCTCCATGGAATCGGTAATTAACTTTACTCCGGCCTTAATGTAAGCGTTTCGTCTCTCACTGCTTTCCGCTTCTGCTTTTTTTTCTGCAGCACTCTTTTCGGAGCCAAGAGAATCTCTAACATCCTTCAATCCTTCTTGCGTTTCTTTTTGGTCTTTTTCGGACATTTTATGTTCCTCGGCCAAATTTTTAGTTAAATCCTCTTTTGTTTCAACAGTCTCTTTACTTGTCTCTTTTTCTGCCGGTGCGGTTTCGACCGGATTAGTAGCATTTTCAAAATTCATAGTGTTGAATTTAATATTTAATGATATGTATATTTTAACAAAAATAAGTAATAAATGTAAACAGGACGATGTTTAAATATGCTATTTGAGTTTAGATATTTAATGTTTACATAAATAATTATAACATAATATATAACTAATGTCAAGTATTCAACTATAAAAAGGATTTTAGTAAATAAAAAACCCCGTAAACCTACGAGGTGTATTTTTGCTCTATTACTAGCTTAATTTAAACAGAGCATCGCCTGACAAGAATATTTCCGGGGGCGATTGGCCTGCTCAATTTTTAATATCTTGAAAAAGATACATGCCCTTATTTCTTCGAATTGCTCTAAGTACTCAATATCTGCATAGGCGCTATTATTTGAGCTAATAATAAACTGATTTATTGTTTTGACCCTGGCGGTCGAAAGAGATTTGAAACGGAGCTGTGGCCCGTTTTCCTCTTGAAAGTACGGGCTTTTTATCATTTTTTCAATTTTTAAGAACTGTTTTTTAAAACAAAATAATATATTAAGTTTCATTTATTCTGCAACAAATAAAAAAATAAGTCAAGGCCCTAGATTTTCATTTTTGGAAAATCTTAATTATACTGACAAACACTTGAGAAATATCTTACATTATAAGCGCGATTTTATCCTTAACTTCTTTATCAATAATCACTAAATCGCTACTTTTTGCTAGCGCCTGTCCATATCTCTGAGAAAATTCTGTCACCTCACCCATTTCGCTATCCTTAATTTGATTCGGCATTAACATTTTTAAAACAGCCGTGAGTAAATCTTTAATTTTATTTTCATTAATCTCCGTCTGTTCGCCTTCTTCATCAATAATAGAAATAATTTCCGATAAAGACCTTAGCCACTTAAAATCATTATGGCCGATAACGATATTAAAATAATCATTATTATTTAAAATGGGGCCATTTTTATCTTCATATTGTTTGCGCTCTAAATCTAATAAGCGTTTATGGAGCGCTAAAAGCAGTTTGATTAAATTTTGTATATTTTGATTCATAAAATTGCAATTATTTTTAACCCACTAATAATATATCATTTTGGCTATCAAAAAAACATCCCTAATATGCTGGGACGTTTCTTTTAGGCTAAATAAAAACACAGACGAAAATCTGTGTTTTTATTTATGAGCGGGTAAGGGTAATCGAAACCCTCTCTCGACCTTGGCAAGGTCGCATAATAGCCACTATACGATACCCGCAATAATTTCTAAATTAGCTCACTCCCTAGCGCAAATTTCTAACGAAATTTGTGCCGCGGGCGGGAATCGGTCACGGTCGCTAAGTCTCGCTTGGCTGCTAACGCAGCCTTCGCTCACTAAGCGCCCCGACCCGGCCTCGCGGTGCCTTCGGCACATCGCTCCGGCTTTCGCTTCCCGACGTGAGCAAATAAATTTGCTCACTCCCTAGCGCAAATTTCTAACGAAATTTGTGCCGCGGGCGGGAATCGAACCCGCACTGTATCGCTACAACTGGATTTTAAGTCCAGCGCGTCTACCAGTTCCGCCACCGCGGCAATGTGGAGATGATGGGAGTTGAACCCATGTCCAACCGGTTTTACTAAATACATTTACAAGAATAGATCGATTTATTTTTTTTAACTCCAATCATCAAAAACCGAACAAAAGCGATTGGAGCGATTCTGGTTTTGTTTCGAAATTATTCGCCAAACACAAATAAAATCTATCTTCAATTGAATGACACCGATTGACCACTATGAAGACTCACAGTCAGCCGATGGTTAAGGCCTTATTTATTAGGCCATAACTGGAGCATAGCTTGGAGTTAACCAAGTGAATGCTCTTGCCGTTTTGGCATTTGTATTTTTTAGTCAGTTTAACGCGGATAGCTAAGCGCGTCTCGAATATTTAGAAAAAGATCCGACTGTCGATGCCTGGCATCCCCATTAAATCTATTTCAAATTAATTTCTTTTTGTTAACGATCTAAGTCGTCTATCAACCTCTCTTTTCTTGATTGATTCACGCTTATCATACTTCTTTTTTCCCTTCGCAACTGCGAACTCGAGCTTCAAAAAACTATGACTAGTATATATTTTTAAAGGTATTAGTGTCAAGCCTTCAGTCTGTTTCTTACCTAATAAATGACTAATTTCCTCACGTTTTAAGAGCAATTTCCGCTCGCGCAGTTGATTATAGTCAGGCATTTGCCCAGCATTTTTATAAGGAGTAATCTGACAATTAACTAAATATAATTCTGTCTTGCCCGCTTTTGTGCGCATGCTTATAAAACTACCTTTTAGACTAACTTGGCCGGCGCGAACTGCTTTTACCTCGTGGCCAAACAAAACCAGACCCGCCTCATATTTATCGCGGATCTCAAAATCAAATCTAGCTTTTTTGTTGACCGCTAATTGGGGCATAATTCCATTCCTTTAATTTCGCAATTACTTTCTCGTTAGTTAAAATATTATTTAAATAAGAATGATAACCTGGTTCATGAATCATTTTAATGATATCGGGATTATCTTTATACTGCTCTTCAAGCTCATCGATTTTTTTATGAATGTCGGCATGTTCGGGCGCAATTTTTTCTATCACTGCGATTTCTCGAATTACCAAAGCTGATTTAACACGCTTAACAGCATTTGGTAACATTTCTAAAACTAACATCTCTTTAGTTTTATTTAGGTGCGATAAATAATCTTCAAATTTTCCTCCTTGACGAGTAACACTTTGTTCAAGTTCCATCATCATGTTTTTACTTTCACTTTCAATAATTGCTTCCGGTAAATCACCAAACTTTGCATCCTCAACGATTTTACTTATCATTTCTGATTCATTTCGTAAATCAACATTATGTTTTTTCTCGCTTAGCAAACTTTCTTTCAAATTCTTTTTTAATTCCTCTAAATCTTTTAAACGAAAGAAACCGGCAAACTCATCATTCAATTCTGGAACTTTTCTTTCATATACGCCCTTAACTTTTACATTAAACTCTACCATTTTGCCGGCAATATTTTTTTGATGATGATCATCAGGGTAAACTAATTCAAACTTCTTTTCTTCATTTTGTTTTGCGCCTAATAATTTTTTATCAAATCCCGGAACAAAATAATCTTTACCAATAACGATGGCAATTTCTTTATGATCACCATCCTCAAGCGGAACTTTATCTAAAAACATTTTAATATCAACGGTAATTTTATCTGTTTCAGCGGCACCACGTTCAACTAAAACTTCTTGAGCACGCATTTCTCTTAAATCATTTAAGGCCTTATCCATTTCTTCATCACTAACTTTTGCCTCTTCAGTTTTCAAATTTAAATCTTTATATTTTCCTAGAGCAAGGGTCGGTAAAAGTGAAACAATTACTTTATATTCGAAAGGATTGTTAGGAGCAAGCTTTGTAATATTAACTTGCGGTTGACCGATTGCTTGGCGCTCCATGGTATTTTTTTCAATTGCCTCGTCAACGGTTTTATTAACTGCGATATGAGCCGCCTCTTCAAGAATTGTCATCTCACCAATTTTTTGTTTTAAAATATCTAAAGGTACTTTCCCTTTGCGGAAGCCTTCAATCTTAACTTCTTCAGCAACTTTTTTTGCTCCTTTTTCAATATAAGGTGCAAATTCCTCAATACTTAATTCAATAGTAAGTTCAATTTGTGACTTTTCTAAATCTTTTTTTATAATTTGCATAATGTTTTATTAATGTCTTATTTAGGAGAAACGAGTAAAAAACTCGCTTATCTATCTTATTAATTGCCTTTATTGTAGCATTCTTTACAGAAAAATCAACTTGAGTTAAATTTGACAAAATACTATGATTTGGCCTAAACTATTTTTACAATACTTCGTTCTTTATTAACCAAAATTAACCAAAAATTTTCATCATGAAACTAGCATTTGTTCTGCAAACTGAAACCGGGGCCTCTATTACCTGTGAACGTATAATTCAAAAATCAGCCGGCCTGGTTGCTATCGGCACGGTTACTAAAGGTCCAATAATTAAAGGATCTCGCATGTCTGTTCAGTCAGATTCTTCCATGTCTCTCAGTGGAACTATAAAAAGAATCGAGTCTTATGATGAACCAATTGAAAGCGCCAAAACAGGAGAAAGAATCGGTATTTGTCTTGATGAAATGCATAAAGACGATTTAATCCGTTATCTCGGTCGCTAACAAAAATTTTACATCAACAAACATCGCCAACCAGCGGTGTTTTTTAATAAAAATACCCCGCATCAGCGAGGTATTTTTTAATTTATATTCAGATAAATCTAGGTGATAGATGTTTACATCAATAATCCCACAATCAGTAAAGCAACAATATTTAGAACCTTAATCATCGGATTAATAGCTGGGCCAGCTGTGTCTTTATACGGATCACCAACTGTATCTCCAGTAACGGCCGCTTTATGAGCCTCTGATCCTTTACCGCCAAAATTACCCGCTTCAATATATTTCTTCGCGTTATCCCAAGCACCACCACCGGAAGTCATAGAAATAGCGACGAAAATACCAGTAACGATTGAGCCGACTAGTAAGCCACCTAGAACTTCTAAGCCACGACCAGGCGCAATCGCGTTAAAACCGAAACCGACGATGATTGGCACGACAACCGGAATCAAAGCCGGAATAATCATTTCGCGAATGGCGGCTTTTGTAACAATATCAACTGTGCGACCATAGTCAGGTTTTTCTGTGCCGGACATAATTCCTGTTTTTTCTCTAAACTGAGCGCGCACATCTTCAACAACCGCTCCCGCTGCGCGTCCAACCGCTTTCATCGACATCGCTCCAAAAATATATGGTAAAGCGCCACCAATAAATAAACCGATTAGAACATAAGGGTTATCAATCAAAAATTGAGCACTTCCTCCAGAGGCTTTTATCTTATAAGTAAAATCTGCAAACAAAACTAAGGCAGCGAGCGCGGCTGAACCGATTGCATAACCTTTAGTAACTGCTTTAGTTGTATTACCAACGGCGTCTAATGGATCAGTAATATTTCTAACGTCATCTCCGAGCTCCGCCATCTCAGCAATACCACCAGCATTATCCGTAATCGGACCATAAGCATCAATTGTTACAATAATTCCTGCCATTGATAACATGGCCATCGCCGCAATCGCGACGCCGTATAAACCAGCGAGAGAAAAGGCTCCTAAAATTGCTAAACAAATAACTAAAACTGGTAGCGCCGTTGATTTCATCGAAACGGCTAAACCAGCGATGACGTTTGTGCCATGTCCAGTTTTTGAAGCTTCGGCAATTTCCTTAACTGGCCCAAAAGCAGTCGAAGTATAATATTCAGTTATAACAACTAATAATCCCGTAACTAATAACCCAACTAAACTCGCAAAATATATTTTCATGCTTAAACCACCAACAATTAAATATTTAGTTATTGGGTAAAAGGCAATCCCCGCTAAAACACCAGCGGTAATTAAACCTTTATATAAGGCGCGCATAATATTTTGCTTCTTTCCTAAACGAATAAAGAAAATTCCGATAATAGAAACAATAATAGAAACCGCTCCTAAAACTAATGGAAATAAAAGAATATTTTCATTGCCAGGAAAAGTTAAAGAACCCAGAACCATCGCGGCAATTAAAGTAACGGCGTAAGTTTCAAATAAATCAGCGGCCATACCGGCGCAATCACCAACATTATCACCGACATTATCAGCGATAACCGCCGGGTTACGAGGATCGTCTTCCGGGATACTAGCTTCAACTTTACCAACTAAATCAGCGCCAACGTCGGCCGCTTTAGTGTAAATTCCACCCCCGAGACGGGCAAAAATTGAAATTAAAGATCCACCAAAAGCAAATCCAATTAAAGCGTGTAAATCATGAGTTAGAAAATAAAAACTCGATGTACCGAGTAAGGCTAAACCAACTACTAACATGCCCGTTACGCTGCCGCCTTTTACAGCGACGTTTAAAGCTTTAGAGAGTCCGCCGCGAGCAGCTTCAGTTGTACGAACATTAGCGCGCACGCTGACGAACATGCCAATATATCCAGTTAAAGCCGATAAAATAGCTCCGAATATAAAAGCAATGGCGGTTTTCCAGCCGAGATCAGGAATAAAACCAATGATTAAAAATAAAGCGACCGCCACCATGGCCACGGCTTTATACTGACGATTTAAAAAAGCTTTGGCGCCTTCTTGAATCGCTCTCGCTATTTCTTTCATTTTGTCATTGCCCTCAGGCATACGCAAAATAGAAGCAATAACAATACCACCATAAATAATGGCGATAAGTGCGCTTCCGAAAATGAATAATGTCATCATCATAGATTTGTTTCTTACTCTTTTTTAGTTTTTTTAATTTTTTTAATTTTATCTTCTTTAACTACTTTTTCTTTTTTAACTTTTAGTTTCTTTTCTGCTAGCTCTTCAGTTTTGTCAGCATTTTCTTTTTCTTCAGCCTCCTCAGCGACCATTTCCTCAAATTCTTCAACCGGAATTACTTCAACTGGTTCTTCACTAATAGTTTTGTCGCCCGCTTCTTCTAAAACTTCATTATCTTCAAGAATTTCCATTGTTTCACCATCACTTTCTAATATTTTTTTATCACCGCCATCACTGGCTTCAACAATATCTATTTTCCAGCCAGTTAAACGAGCCGCAAGACGAACATTCTGCCCATTTTTTCCAATTGCAAGTGATAGTTTATCAGAGGCAACTTTAACAATTGCTTTATGTTCAGTTTCATTAAGCTCAATTGAAATAACTTTAGCCGGCGCAAGGGCGTTAGCAATAAACTTAGCGTTATCCTCACTATATTCAATAATATCAATTTTTTCGCCTCCAAGTTCGCTAATAATTGTTTGAATACGGCTGCCGCGTTGACCAACGCAAGATCCGACTGGATCAACGTTTTCAGCATCGCTAAAAATCGCGACTTTAGATCGAGAGCCGGCTTCACGGGCAACTTCTTTTATCTCAACTAAACCATTAGCAATCTCAGGAATTTCTAAATAAAAAACTTTTTTGAGAATTTCCTCACTACGACGTGATAAAATTATTTCTGGTCCTTTGTGACCTTCGCGAACTTCTTTAATATAAACTTTTAAACGATCATTAGGGTTATAGTGTTCATTAAAAATTTGTTCTTCAGCTGGTAAAAGTCCGATTGCTTTTCCAAGATCGACAAAAACAAAACGACCCTCACGACGTTGTACAATTCCAGAAACAACTTCATTTTCTTTACCTTTAAACTCTCCGAAGACCATATCTCTTTCCATTTCTCTGAGTTTCTGAATGATAACTTGTTTAGCGGTTTGAGCAGCCATGCGACCATAACTTTCTGGAATTGGTAAATCAGTTATAATCTCTTCGCCAACTTTAGCTTCAAACTTTAAAATTGCAGCTTCTTTAATTTGAATATCAGTTTTTGGATTAAATTTCTTTTTTCCTTCTTCAACCACATCTTCATCAGCTACATAAAAGCCTGTTCGCGATTCTTCTTTTCTAATTTCTTTCGGATTCGGGTTGTATAGGTTTTGAAGCATTTCCGCTTCTTCTTGCTCTGGTAAATTTTCAACCACTGTTTTAACATCAAAAATTTCCGACGCGCCCGTATTCGGATCAAATTTAACTCTAATATTTTGATTACGTTCACCGTAATCTTTACGATAGGCGGCAGCAAGAGCTAATTCAATCGCGGCAATAACCGCGTTATACTCTAAATTTTTCTCTTCACATAATTGCTTTATCGCTGTGCTTATTTCTGACATATTTTTTATATTTTCATCTCCATTAAAGATGGAGATAGCTTATTTATGAGAAAAAGCTAATTGCATTAAACAACTAGCTTTCTTTTAATATGATACCATGTTTTATATTTTTGTCAAAAAGGATTGGCTCCATTTATAAGGCTGGGCCACTGATTATGGCTTTGTTTAAATATCTTAATATATAGTAGCTTATCGTCCAGGCCGACATTACTATAACTAAACCAATAACGGCATCACGAATTTGCGCAACCGCTTTTTTTGTTTGGTCTTCATTACCGGCGGCTGTCATATAACGAAAGCCGGCAAAAATTGTTAAAGCCAAAAAAATTACGCCTAATAGACTTAAAACCACAACAATTATTTTAACAGCGATTGTTCTTAAATCAGATTTGTCATTACCATATACTTTAGCAATATCGCTCATTCCTGCCTGTCCCTCAAATAAAGCCTCGTCAGCAAGAGCTGGCTGGGGTGCAGCCGAAATCATTACAAACTGAAAAACACTAAAAATAGCCAAAAAAAGGAAAGAGTAAACATGTTTCTTAGTGATTGCCATATATATATGATATAATTACTTAGAATTAGACTGTCCTTGCTAAAACAAGGACTTACTATATTATATAAAATTAGCACTAAAAATACAAGAAAATGAGTTTAGCCAAAAAAATAGCTCATAATACTTTAATCCAAATTGCCGGCAAGCTCATATCTACTGTTCTTGGCCTTTTTTCGCTTGCTCTTATTACTCGTTATTTGGGTCAAACTGGTTTTGGTGAATATACAACTATTATCACCTTCTTAACTTTCTTTGCCGTAATTGCTGATCTCGGTCTAACTCTCGTTACCGTCCAGATGATTAGCGGTAAAATTAGTAATGAAAATAAAATACTAAACAATCTTTTTAGTTTACGTTTAGTATCGGCTTTACTTTTTATTGGTTTAGCCCCGATAGTCGTAATGTTTTTTCCCTATAGTCCTTTAGTTAAGTTCGGCGTCTTAATTGCGGCTATTTCTTTTATATTCCCCGCTCTTAACCAAATCTTAATTGGTCTTTTCCAAAAAAAATTAAGTATGGACAGAGCCGCTTTGGCGGAAGTTGTTAGTCGTATTGTTTTAATAATCGGCATTGTCCTAACCTTGAGGTTTAATTATGGGTTAATGGGCGTCTTAATTACAACAATCGCTTCAAGCGCCGCCAGTTTCTTGCTCCATTATATCTTTGCTCGTAAATTTGCAGTTGTAAAATTTGCCTTTGACCTTTCTTTATGGAAAACAATTATTAGTCGCTCTTGGCCTCTAGCCATCACTATTGTTCTAAATCTGATCTATTTACGGGCTGATACCTTGATATTGTCATTATTTCGGGGACCAGATGTTGTTGGTCTATATGGTGCCGCCTATAAAATAATTGACGTTCTCACAACCCTTCCCTTTATGTTTGCCGGCCTGATTTTACCGATCTTAACTACTGCTTGGGCAGAAAATAAACATGATTATTTTAAAAAAGTCCTACAAAAATCCTTTGATTGTATGGCCATGGCCGCTATACCCTTAATGGTTGGGGCTCAATTTCTCGGCAAACCAATTATGCAAATAGTGGCCGGTAATGACTTTATTTTAGCCGGAAATATTTTAAAAATTCTTATCTTTTCGGTAGCCGCTATTTTTCTGGGAACAATGTTTTCGCATGCCATAATTGCCATCAATAAGCAAAAAAAGATGATTGGTTTTTATATTTTTACTAGCATTACTTCACTAATTGCATATCTAATATTAATTCCCCGTTATTCTTATTTTGGGGCCGCTAGCGTGACAATTTATAGTGAAGTTTCGATTGCTATTTTCTCAGCTTACTGTATCTTTAAGTATAGTCGCTTCTTCCCGCGCTTTAACGTCGTTCTAAAGTCTCTAGTTGCGAGTTTTTTCATGGCTGCCTTTATTTATTATGTTCCTAGCCATTACCAATCTAATTTAGGCGGTCTAACATTATTAATTACTATTGCCAGTGTAATATATTTCGTTATTCTTTATCTTTTAGGGGCTATTAGTAAAGAAGATTTACATTCAATTTTTAAGAAACAGACAAAAGGTGGCGGGTCGATTTATGAATCAAGTACTAATCTATAAATATGATAAATAATAATTTTCCTGAAATAATTTTTGAAACTGACGATTATCTCGTTATTAATAAACCCGCGGGCATTGCTGTACATGCTGGTGGTAATATTAAAGAAGAAACTATCGCTGATTTATTAATTAAGCGCTATCCAGAAATTAAAGATGTTGGCGATGATCCGATTAGACCAGGACTAGTCCATCGACTTGATAAAGAGGTTAGTGGTTTAATGGTTATTGCTAAAAATAACAAAACTTTTCAAGTTTTAAAAAATCAATTTAAAGATCGTGATGTTAATAAAGAATACGTTGCTCTCGTCCACGGAAAAATGACAACTGAATATGGAGACATTAAATTTCCGATAAAAAGATCGAGTGAGGGATTTAAAATGGCCGCCATGCCTCTTAATACGGTCGATCTTCTAAGTCGTCGCCATCCTAAGGACAGGGATCAGGGGAATCTTGATGGTCTATTTAAAGCTCGTGAAGCAATTACTGAATATAGCGTATTAAAGCATTATATAAACTATACCCTGCTCCAAGTAAAAATTAAAACTGGCCGCACCCACCAAATTAGGGTTCATTTTTTTGCACTCGGACACCCTTTGGTTGGCGATACCTTATATTTTAATAAAAAATCAAAAGTCCAAAATTTAAAGATTAAACTTGGTCGTATTTTTTTAGCTGCCAATAAGTTAAGCTTTAAGGATTGTGACGGAGAAATTAAAAGCTTTAACCTGGAAATGCCTGCCGTCTTGGTTGATTTTCTGAAAAACATTAAATAAATTGACGCTAAGATTAATATTTATTATAATTAAGAATGTTAATAAAAGTTTTAATAATAATCAAAGAAAAAATATGAAGAAACTTCCTTCTATTTTCCGACAAAAAAAGACATGGACAACTCTAGTAGTGATTGCCCTTGTCTTAATTGCGTTGGGACTTATCACATTGTCATCTTTAAAAAAGACTGACGCAAAAACAACCGCTAACAAACCCGGTAAAACAATCTCAACCGATGTCGCAAAAAAAACTGCTGAAGATTTTATAAATAATTTCTTAATGCAAGGTGGAAGCAAGGCAACCATTAAAGATGTCACTACTGAATACGGTCTATATAAAATGAGCGTTGACATTACTAGTGATGTCGTTGAATCTTACATGACCAAAGATGGTAAACTTTTCTTCCCCCAAGCCTTAAACGTTGCCGAAGTTACGGCCGCTAAAAACGGAACTGGCGCCGCTGATGCTTCTGGCTCAGCCGCTGCTCCTTCAGCGACTGTGACCAAAAAAAGTGATGTGCCCGTCGTTGAGTTATTCGTTATGAGTTATTGCCCATATGGTACTCAAATTGAAAAAGGAATGTTACCGGTTCTCGCTGCCCTCGGAAACAAAATCAATTTTGAATTGAAGTTCTGTAGTTACGCGATGCACGGTGAAAAAGAATTGAAAGAAAACTTACTTCAATATTGTATTCAAAAAGAACAAAACGCTAAATTTGAACCATATCTAAAGTGTTTCTTAGAAAATAGCGACTCTGCCTCCTGTCTTGCGAGCACTGGCGTAAATGCAGCGGCCGCTAATCAATGCGCAACTAAAACTGATACTCAGTTTAAGGTAATGGCAAACTTCACAAATAAAATAGGCTATCAAGGGTCTTACCCTGGTTTTGATGTTGAAAAAGCAGACAACACAAAATATAGCGTTGGCGGTTCACCAACTTTAATTATTAACGGCGAAGATATTCAGAGTGGTCGTGATTCTGCATCCTTACTTAAAACTATCTGCAGTGCTTTTAATAACGCACCAAAAGAATGTTCAACCGTTTTATCAAGTGACGCTCCGGCGCCAGGATTTGGCACTGCAACCGCTCCCGCCAGCGCGGGTTCGGCCGCCGCTGGATGTGGTCAATAAAGAATAAAATTAGAAATACTCAAATTAAAAACAGGCTCCAATGAGCCTGTTTTTAATTTATTAAATTTAGACAAAATATAAAATGCTTATTCTATTTTAGTAGAGCTTCAATTTCCCCTCTCAAAGTTTCTTTATTTCGAAGCCCAATAAATTCTCCGATTATCTTACCACCCTTAAACAACTTCATATTAGGAATACTTTGAATTTGATATTCCATAGCTAAATCTTGATTTTCACCATCTTCGGTGTTTACTTTAGCTATTTTTAATTTGTCTGTCATCTCAGCGCTTAACTCATCAAGAATCGGAGCCATCATTTGGCAAGGCATACACCAGGTTGCCCAAAAATCAACTAAGACCGGAAGTTCACTATCTAAAACCTCAGTCTTAAAATTACTTTTTTTTATTTCTTGTGCTTTTGACATAGATTTATTTGATTACTTTTTTATAATTTCTTTAAAAAATTTTGAAATTTTTTCTTTATCTTTTATTTTTTGATTAATTAAACAGGAATTAAACTCTTCAGCAATTAGTCTTTCCATTAGTGATGACATCCCTGATTTAACGGCTTTAAGTTGAATGATTAATGAAAAACAATCGTGTTCCCTAGTGGCTAGTATTTTTTTTGCTCCTTCGAGCTGCCCAATTAAAATATTAATCCTTTGTTCGCTGGTTTTCATATGGACAAGCATAGCACATACCCCCTGGGGGTGTCAACTGAAAAATAAAAAAGCCGATTACTTAAAATCAGCTTAAATTTTTTGAGAAGTTTTTAAAGCATCCATTTTTCCCATTTTACAAGCATGGTTGCAATCTGATTAAGCTTTCTGGCTTTATCTTCGGACATAAATACTAAGCGTCCTTTTATTAAGCCCACGCAAACCTCATCTCGATGTCCATTTGTGAACGTTGTTCGATAATAAATTTCTGGTAAGTCTATTTTGAGCCTATGCATCGTGATGAGAAACTCAATTGTTAAATTAAAGTCTAGTCGAACGCAATCTTGTGGGTTTAATTCTTCAGTTGCAGAATGCGAAAGATTTTCGAGTTCATTTTTGTAACTGATTAAGTAAGCGCCGGCTGTGCTTTTAGCTGTAGACTTTCGGTATTGGCCCCAATCATAATTCGGATATTTTTTCGCCATTTCTGAAGCTGAAATTCCTTGCAAAAAAACCTTAACAAAATTAAAAAGTGGATCACTAAAAATTTTATTTGAACTTTCATTAGCCGAACAGGGTAGCTCAATTTCTTTTAGTTTCCATGTCCTCCAAACACGAGCGCTCTCTAAATAAGAAATGAGGATTTCATTTTTTAAAGAATATTTTTGCTGCGCTTCTACTGAATTAATAAAAACTTTTTTATTAATCTTTTTTGGTCGTCGCCTACCGTCTCTTTCTAAAGAACTAATAATAGACTCTAGCGTCTCATTTGTAACGCGCCCGTCACTTACTATCACTTGCAAGCGGATAATAAATTCTGGATTAAGTTCTTGTTTTTCTATGTTTTCTTCCATGGTGTTTTTTGTTTTTAATTTTTTAAAGAACTTGTGAATTCGTTTATTTTTTATTTTTTAATACCAGCCAGTAATTATGCTTATCTCTATCTAGACGGATAATTCTTAAATTTACTAAACGACTTAATTTTTTTAATTCTTTTTTCGTGTAGGCATGATAATAACGTTCGCTGATAGACTCACCACTTGAATCCTTCCAAGGAAAAAGTAAATCATTATAGTCGAGCTGGTACTTTCCTAGAAGTTTAAGCCAATAATTTCTAAACAGCAAGGAACGATGTTTCGGACTTCGCCAAAGATTCCAAGTGCTAATAATTAGTGTCCCGTTTATATTTAATTTAGCGGCCATTGTCTCTAAAGCTTCTAATCTAAGCTCACGACTGGGAATATGTTGAATGACAGCTAAACAAAAAATATAATCAAATTTTTTTTCTCCTAATAACTTTAAATCTAAAGCGTCGATTAGCAAAAAATCATTCGCCGGATAATTATTTTTAGCAATCTTAATTAACTCAGCACTATTATCAATTCCTAAGTATTTTACTTTTTTTTCTTTTAAAACTTCGATCAGACGCCCGTTGCCACAGCCAAGATCGAGGACGGAGGCGTCTTCTTCAACTCCCTCGGCTATTTTCCTAATCTCTGGCCATATTTCTTTTTTTCGCGTCGCATTAAAATTAGTCGCAATTTCATTATAATTGCGCTTAACAAGTTCAAGTAATTCTTTAGCCTTTTTTTCTTCCATCTGAATTTATTCTAAAGAAAAATTATTTTAAAAACTTAAATATTCTTTCTTTGTATAATCTTCGCCGCCTCTAGCTTTAACCTTATTAACTTTTAAGCAACCATCACACTTTCCGCAGGGCTCAGCCGTGATGTCTCCGAAATAATTTAGAATATATACTTGGCGACATCCGACTTGATAAACATAATTTTCCATTTCGCTTAGTTTTTCATAAGCGCGATCAGCCTTCGCTTTTAATTCTTTAAAATCTAAATTTATATCTTCCGGTTCAACAACTTTTAAGATTTTAATCTCCGTGCCCCGAAAAGGCGGTTTATATTCGACTAAATCTTTTTCTGCTAATTTTTTAATTGTTCTTAGTAGCGAGTCTTTTTTTATTTTTAAAACAACCGCTACTTCTTCGGGATTAAAATCCCAACCAGTTTCAAGTTCTTGAGCATATTTTCGACCAAGATTTTCAACTACCGCTACTTGGCTTTTTGCCCGCGGGCTAATGGCGGCAGCAACTTCTTCCCAGGGTCTTTTTGTTTTTAAAAATGAATTTGAGGTCTTTTCATTCGGCCTCGATAAATATCCATGTCTTTCTAATATTTTTAAAGCCGTACCAATCGCCATCTCCGGAACTGATTCCGATAAATTCTGAGCAATTTCTGCATACGTAATTAAAATAGACGCGCTCGTATCTATTTCTAAATCAGCTCGGCGTAAAAGAAAACTATAAATCTCGATAATCATGCGCGGATCAGGATTATCGCCTTTAATAAAAAATTCGCGCAAATATCTGTCTTGCGGATGATAAAATAATAAACAAAAACTTGGCAAGCCATCTCTTCCCGCTCGTCCCGCTTCTTGATAGTAGGCCTCAATTGTTCCCGGTAAGTCATGGTGAATAACAAAACGAATATCTTTTTTATTTATTCCCAGTCCAAAAGCGTTAGTGGCAACAACGACCTGCGCTTCGCCCTTCATAAATTTTTCTTGAACCCAGTTACGACTCTCACTATCCATGCCGGCGTGATAAACAACTGCTTTAACATCATGATCCGTTAAAACCTCAACAATTTCATCAGCCTTGTTGCGTGTGCCGACATAAATAATTCCCGAGCCAAGTTCAGAATTAGTTGTTAAAAGATTGACAATGCTTTCTATTTTTTGGCCGCTTGTCGCAGGCATAACCGCGAATTGTAAATTTGGTCGCGAAAATCCCGTGATTACTAAATCAGCTTCTTTAAGGGCTAATTGTTTTACGATATCATCTCGGACTTCCGGAGTTGCCGTCGCGGTTAAAGCAACAACCACCGGCGAACCAACAAATTTAATCGCATCTTTTAGACGCATATAGCTCGGCCGAAAATCATGACCCCATTGGCTAATACAATGTGCTTCGTCAATGGCAAATAATGAGACTTTAAGAGTCTTAAGCTCATTTAAAAATACTTGATTATAAAAACGTTCTGGAGCAATATAAATAATCTTAAAATAACCACTTCTAATTTGTACTAAACGTTTTTCCGTTTCCGCCGGCGAAATAGAGGAATTAATAAACGTTGAGGGAATGCCAACGCGTTCAAGCGAATCAACCTGATCCTTCATTAGCGCAATTAAGGGCGAAACAACAATCGTAATTCCTTCTAAAATTAAAGCTGGTAACTGGTAAATCAAAGATTTTCCGCCCCCAGTCGGCAAAACAACCACTGTATTTTTATGATGTAATATATTTTCAATCGCCTTTTCTTGGCCAGGTCGAAAAGACTCATAACCAAAATGAATTTTAAGCAGTTCTTTAAGTTGTTGCTTCTGTTTCTCTATCATTGACTTATTTTAAATAATATGTTATTATTTTCTAAACCCCTTAACAGTTCTTTATGAAAAATTTAATGCTCCTTTTAACAGTAGTTGGCGTCGCCTTAATAAGTGGCGGGTTGGCCTTAATTTATAAAGCATATCAAAATTTGCCCGGGTTCGACTACCTGTCCGCAGTACCCTTTGTTATTTTCGGTATTTTTATGACTGCCGGATCAATTATAATCAGAAAAAATATCTGATTAACATAATTTCTAATCTTTTCACCACCGCTTTAACTTTTAAGTTTAGCGGTTTTTTTATTGTTTTGCTTTAAAAATCTCTAAAACATTTTTGAATAAAAAAGCAATTGTCATGGGGCCTATTCCTCCTGGAACCGGCGTAATATATGAAGCTTTATTTTTTACATCTTCAAAATCAACGTCCCCCAAAACTTTAGAATCAACTTTTGTAATTCCAATATCAATTATAACCGCCTTATCTTTAATCATCTCTTTTTTAATGAAGTGCGGTTTTCCTAAGGCACTAATAAGTAAATCGGCCTGATCGGGGGCTTCTTTTAAACTAACCTGCAAACCTTTTTCTTCAAGTAATTTTTTAACGCTTTGACCAAATATATCCGAATTATGCAAAATACAGGCTGTTTTATTTTCAAAATCAAAATTGATTTCCTCTAAACAGGCTAGAATCGAAGCTAAAACTGGAGACAAAATATAATAAGGATGATTTTCATGAAAGCCATCAACATCTTTTTTCGGATCAATTGCCGCAATAATCTTATCAGTATTAAAATGTGGCGGTAGCGGTAGCTGAACTAAGATTCCGTCAATTAAATTATCTTTATTTAAAAAATTAATTACTTTCAGCAACTCGGCTTCACTGGTGTTTTCTATAAACTCATATAAATGAGTATCGACTCCAACCTTAACTCCTTCTTTTTGTTTTAAAGAAACATAAAGCTTAGAATCCTCGCGCTCGCCAACTAAAATAATGGCCAAGTTTGGCCTTGGTCCATCAAGTTTAAATATTTGTTCGGCGATTTGATCTTTAAATTTTTCTGCTATCGCCTTGCCATCGATTTTATGTAACATATTTATATTTCAATATAATTTATTTAGTTGGCAGCGGATGAGCGAGACACATCGCCTTTACTTTTTCTTTTAACTCGGCTAATTTATCTTCGTTTTCACGATTATTAAAAGCTTCATCGATAAACTCGACAATAGTTTCCATATCACTTTCTTTAAAACCACGTGTCGTCACCGCCGGAGTCCCGACTCTAATTCCAGATGGGTTCATCGGTGGATTTGGGTCATTAGGTATGGTTGAGCGCGATACAGAAACTCCAATTTTCTCTAAAACTTTTTCTGCATCTTTTCCAACCAAACCCTTGCTACTTAAGTCTACGACCATTAAATGATTATCTGTTCCGCCTGATATAATACGATAACCGCGAGAAATAAATGCGGCCGCCATGGCTTTAGCATTTGCAATAATCTGACGAGAATATTCAATAAATTCCGGCTTTAGCGCTTCACCAAAAGCAATTGCTTTAGCAGCTGTAATATGATCATGGGGACCACCTTGCATGCCTGGAAAAACAGCGCTGTTAACTTGCTTAGCAAATTTTTCCTTACACATAATAATCGCACCGCGTGGTCCTCGTAAAGTTTTATGAGTAGTAGTGGAAACAACATCGAAAATAGGGACAGGATTTTTTAATTGTTTGCCCGCAATTAAACCGGCAATATGTGCAATATCAGCAAAAGTATAAGCGCCAATTTCATCAGCAATATCTTTAAATTTTTGCCAATCAATTTCTCGTGAATAAGCAGAAAAACCGGCGACAATCATTTTTGGTTTTTCGCGCAAAGCAATTTCTCGAACTTCATCCATATTAATAATTCCAGTTTTTTCGTCAACTCCATATTGAACAAAATTATATAAACGTCCAGAAAAATTTACACTGTGACCGTGCGACAAATGACCACCATGATCTAGTTTTAAACCTAAAACTTTATCGCCCGGATTTAAGAAAGCCATATAAACTGCCGCGTTAGCCGGTGAGCCAGACAAAGGCTGAACATTAACGTGCTCGGCGTCAAATAATTTTTTTACCCGCTCAATCGCTAAGGTTTCAATTTCATCAATATTATAATTACCACCATAGTAGCGTTTGCCACTATAGCCTTCACTATATTTATTAGTCAAAACCGTTGCCATTGCTTCAAGCACGGCCGGTGAAACATAATTTTCCGAAGCAATTAGTTCAATTTCTTCATTTTGCCGTTTTTCTTCTTTCTCAATTATCTCCCAAACGACTGGATCTTGTTGTTGTAAGTGGTCATATTTCATATATTTAATTTTAGTTTAGCGAGCCCTGTTTGTCAAAACTATTAATTAATTTTTTTCTCCATATAAGTCCCCTTTAATTTATAGCCAAACTTTTTATAATAACCACGAACACCAACTCCAGATATAATAGCGAGTCTGTCTATTTCGGCTGCCTTAACTAATCTTTCAGCGCTCAGTAGTAATTTTGTGCCGAGTCCTCCATGCTGAGTTTTTTTCTTGTCACCAATGATCACAAGCTCTCCGTAAACATGAAGTTCGCGAATAATGGCCGGCGCGATTAAACTATTTTCATCTAAGCGTAAACGGCAAAAACCAAATAGAGTTTTTCCGTCACGACTATCAGCGCTAATAAAATATTCCTTTCCGCCTGAGGCTGGGTATTCTAAAATATTAATTTCATAATTTTTAGCCGGCTTGTCTTTTGCTTCGCGACAACGAATACAACTACATTTAACCCCCTGCTGTTGCATAACTTGGCGCAAGTTAGTAATTTTATTTCCGGCGATAATTGATTCTGCCGGAATATCACGAATTAAACGAATAATACGAACATAAGTTGGCACCGCCTCCTTGCACTTTATAATTAATTCTTGCAAAACTTTATCACTATAGGCTTTATATTTCCCCTCTAAATACCACTTATATAGTAAACTCCCCTTAGTAACGACTGTCGGATAAAATTTAATTTGATCGGGCTGGAACCTCTCATCAGTAAATAATTGTTTAAATAATTCTAAATCTTTTTTTGGTGTCGCGCCGGGAAGAGCCGGCATTAAATGATAAGTAACCTTAAAACCAAATTGTTTTAATAACTTTGTCGCCTCAACTATTTCCTTAACGCCATGGCCGCGCCTATTTAAAGCTAAAATTTTATCATCTATTACTTGCACGCCAATTTCGACTCGCGTACAACCAAGTTCACGCATTTCTCGAAGTTCTTGCTCATTAATATAATCCGGTCGCGTTTCTAGGGTTACTCCGATTAAGTTATATTTAGCCGTTTCATTTTTTTTCTGTTCATAAGCTAATAGTTTTTTTAGCTCTGCTAAGCCTAAACTTTTTTTATAAAAAGATTTTAAATCAACTGTCTTTTTTTGAAAGTCATTAGCCGCTTTAAAGCAATTTAAAATATACCAATACTTATAGCGCGTCGGCAAATAGCTCCAGGTACCGCCAATAACGATTAATTCAATTTTAGTTGGCTGATGGCCGTTATTTACAAGAGATTTTAAACGATGACTAACTTGAACATAGGGATCGTAGCCACAACGAATCGCGCGCATAACCGCCGGTTCATTAGAAAGATAGCTTACGGGAACATCGGACTCGTGGGGGCAGTAGGCGCAAGTTCCTGGACAAGGATATGATTTTGTCAGAACCGCCACTGGAGCAATTCCTGACATTGTTCTAACACTTCGCTTGCGCAACGTTCTTTCGAGTAATTCAATGGGCTTAATTTTCTTGGTTTTTACCATAATACGGTACGCAGACAGAATATCAGAATTCAATATTTGTGAAATTTTATACTTTTTGCAAATTGATCGTTTAATGATTTCAAGGTCATCACGATTTTTTAAATCTTTTATATAATTATTTAATAAATCCTTTATTGCTTCCTCCATATATTTCCTGTTATAATGAATAAACACGCCCTAATAATATATCATTTTCTTAAATTAAACAACATAAATATGAAAAGCTATTTAAGCAAAATTATCGTGTTTTTAGCCCTAGTTCTTTTACCTCTCGGTTGCGCTCACGCCCAGGAGACAAAAACCGGAGACTCAATTTATATTCCTAAAGATGAAATCGTCAGCGGAAACCTTTACGCCGCTGGCAACGTCATAACCGTTGATGGTAATATTAGTGGGGATTTAATTGCAATCGCACAAATGATTACTGTAAATGGCCGAGTTGACGGTGATATTATCGCGGCTGGCCAAAATCTAACTGTAAATGGTGAAGTTGGTGGAAATATTCGTGTCGCGGGGACAACAATTACTTTAAACGGCCCGGTCGTACGTAATGTTAATGCGCTCGGCTCTAATATTGTTTTAGGCTCAACAAGTAAAATTGGCTGGGATGTTTACGCAGCCGGAATTAATCTTGAAAGTCGTGGTGATATTGAAGGTGGTCTCTCCGGTCATGTATCAAAAGCGCTTATTTCTGGCAAAGTAGCAAAAAACATAAATTT
This sequence comes from Patescibacteria group bacterium, assembly GCA_038245255.1. GTDB lineage: Bacteria > Patescibacteriota > Patescibacteriia > Patescibacteriales > UBA12465 > UBA12465. The sequence goes on from JBBRSQ010000007.1 coordinate 31,467, forward strand.
AACTCTAGCCGATGATAAACTCGACGAGGGTTTAGTAATTTCTCCCGAGGCGGTAATTGGTGGGGATATTATTTACACATCAACCAAACAAGCTTCTATATCTGAAAAAGCTAGCCTTGGCGGTGTCCTTAAACAAATAGTTCCTGAAAAAAATAAAAATAATAATTTTATGACTTTTGGCATTTGGTCGAAACTCTACTCAATTTTCGCCGCTCTAGCGATGGGTCTAATATTAATTACGCTATTAAAAAAGATTACTCCAAAAATACTTTCTAAAATTGAAGCTCAACCGCTTAAAGTTGTTTTACCGGGTTTAATTTTACTCTTTGCCCTACCACCGATTGCCCTTGTTCTTACCTTTACTTTAATCGGGATACCGCTAGCCATAATTTTAATGCTCGCTTGGCTAGTTGCTATTTATGTTGCAAAAATTTTTGCAGCGATTCTCCTTGGTCAAATAATTATAAAAACTTTAAATAAAAATCATCGCCCAAAACTTATCTGGTCGTTAATTTTAGGAGTAATAATTTGCTGGTTATTATTTGCTATTCCTTTTGTCGGCTGGATTATTAGCTTAATTGCTATTTGGCTTGGCCTTGGTGGTATTTACGCCTATGCTTCCAATCAATACAGAAATCTTTAAAGCTTACGACATTCGCGGAATCTATGGTACTGATTTCGATAATGAAATGGCCTATCTATTAGGTTTAGCTTTTGTTGAACTTCGAAAAAAAGATCCGGATTATAGTGAAACAAAAATGCAAATTGCCGTCGCTATGGATATGCGTTTATCTTCTCCAGCCTTAAAAGATAATCTTATTAGAGGTCTTACTGATGCCGGCGTTGAAGCTATTTATTTAGGAGTTATTTCGACACCAACTTTTTATTTTGCAGTCTCAAAATATAATTATCAAGGTGGAATAATGATTTCCGCCTCTCATAACCCGAAAGAATGGAATGGTTTTAAAATGGTCCGCGCAAAAGGGGTTCCAATCAGCGGTGAGACTGGAATAAATTTCATTAAAGAACAAATAATTACTAACCATTTTTTACCGGCGGCTAAAAAGGGCCAGGTTTTAACAAATGATTCCGCCCTTGAAGACGAATTAAACTACACTTGGAGTTTAGTTAATTTGTCTGCTATAAAAAAATTCAAAATCGTCGCGGACTCGGCTAATGGCATGGGTGCAAGTTATTTAGAACGCATACTTGGCCTAACTCCCGGCGAAGCTTCTGCTCTTAATTTTAAACTCGACGGCACCTTTCCAGCTCATGAAGCTGATCCCTTAAAAGAAGAGAACCTAGCTGATTTAAAAAAAGAAGTAATTAAGCAAAACGCTGATCTAGGAATATCTAC
>JBBRSQ010000008.1:0-26712 GCA_038245255.1 Patescibacteria group bacterium
CAAAAACTAGAATTGATAAATTAAATTTTTGGACTAGTTAATTAAATACATGAGTAATTTATTTAAATTAAAAGCCGATTTTAAACCAGCTGGTGATCAACCGGAAGCTATTAGATTACTTTTAGATGGTTTAACTAAAGGCGATGACTTTCAGACATTGCTCGGCGTAACCGGCTCAGGCAAGACTTTTACGGTTGCTAACGTTATCAAAGAAATGGACAAACCAATTCTTGTTATTGCCCCTAATAAATCTTTAGCGGCGCAACTATATCGCGAATATAAAAACTTTTTTCCAGAAAATGCTGTCCATTATTTTGTTTCTTATTATGATTATTATCAGCCAGAAGCATACCTACCAATTACTGATACTTACATTGATAAAGAAGCGATGGTTAACCAAGAAATTGATCGCCTGCGTCACGGCGCAACTTCCGCGCTGGTATCTCGCCGCGATGTTATAATTGTCGCTTCGGTTTCTTGTATATATAATCTTGGCGTCCCCCTAAGTTATTTAGAAGCGCGTTTGGTTTTACAAAAGGGGATGACGATTGTGCGCACTGACTTAATTAAGCAGCTAATAAAAATTCAATTTACGCGAGTTAATGGCGACATTAAACGCGGTGAATTTCGTGTTCGCGGTGATGCTTTTGAAATACGTTCGATGTCAGAAAATGCAATTTACCGTCTTGATCTAAGTGGTCAGGTAATTTCTGATTTAACTATTATTGATAATGTCACAAAAAACATAATTGGCAATTTAGACGAAATTGTTATTTTTCCTCCCAAACATTTCGTTTCCACTAAACCACAAATTGAACTCGCGATTAAAAATATAAATGAAGAACTAAAAGATCGTTTAGCTTATTTTAAAAGAGAAGGCTATTTACTTGAAGCGGAACGTTTAGAGCGGCGAACAAAATACGACATGGAAATGCTTCGAACCCTTGGCTATTGCCATGGTATTGAAAATTATTCTCGGCATTTAACTGGTAAATTAGTTGGCGAAGCTCCCGATTCTTTAATATCTTATTTTCCCTGGAAAGACGGTAAACCTGATTTTCTAACAATTGTTGATGAGTCTCATATTGCTATTCCGCAAATTAGAGGTATGTATAATGGCGACCAAGCTCGTAAAAAGAATTTAGTTCAATATGGTTGGCGCCTACCATCAGCTCTTGATAATCGTCCTTTGCGTTTTCCAGAATTTGAAAAACGAATTGGGCAAATGATTTTTACAACCGCCACGCCGGGAGATTTTGAGACTAAAAATTCAAAACAAGTTGTTGAACAAGTAATTAGACCAACTGGCCTGGTTGATCCCGAAATTGAAATTCGTCCTGTTTTTGATAAAGAGAAAAATTATAGTCAGATTAATGATGTTATGGCTGAAGTGGAGAGGATAGCGGCGCTAGGCGAGCGTGTTATTATTAATACCTTAACTAAAAAACAAGCCGAAGATTTAAATACTTTCTTAAACAGTAAAGGTTTGCGGGCTAATTATTTACACTCCGGAATTAAAACTTTTGAACGCACCGATATTTTAAAACATTTTCGCGAAGGTGAATTTGATGTTTTAATCGGCGTAAATTTACTGCGTGAAGGACTAGATTTACCAGAAGTAACATTAGTGGCTATTTTAGATGCCGATCGCGAAGGATTTTTACGTAGTCAAACTTCTTTAATGCAAACCATGGGTCGAGCCGCTCGAAATGTGAAAGGAAAAATTATTCTTTATGCCGATAAAACTACCGATTCAATGCGCCGGGCGATTAATGAAGCGGAGCGCAGACGAACAAAACAATTAGCCTACAACTTAAAACATAATATTACGCCGCAAAATATTGAAAAGAAAATTGAGGATTTTCTTGACCTGGCGGAAGATTAAACTAATTCCAGACTATATGAATGAAAAACTTATCATTCGCGGTGCGCGAATGCACAACTTAAAAAATATAAATTTAGAAATACCCCATAATAAATTAACTGTTATTACCGGTGTTTCCGGAAGCGGTAAGTCATCGCTCGCTTTTGATACTATTTTTGCCGAAGGCCAGAGACAATATGTTGAATCGTTATCGCCTTATATGCGACAATTTCTTGGTCAAAAAAAACCGGCGGCAGTTGATGAAATTATTGGCCTAGCACCATCGATTTCAATCGATCAAAAAGCGCTTTCGCATAATCCGCGCTCAACCGTTGGTACTCTAACCGATATTTATGATTATTTACGAGTTTTATATGCTCGCGTCGGTGAAGTTTTTTGCCCGTTATGTGGAACTAAAATTGAAAAGCTATCGCTAGAAGAAATGGTTGATATTATAATTTCCCGCGGCCAAGAATTAAAAGAAGAATATGTCACTATTTTATCTCCCGTCGTTCGTGACCGCAAAGGTGAATATTATCAAACACTCTATAACTATTTATCCCTTGGGTTTAGTGAAGCCAGAATCGATGGAAAAATTCATTCACTGCGTGAGCGCTTAAAGTTAGCGCCGAAACAAAAACATGATATTGATATTGTTATTGATAAAATACTTTTAAGTGATCAGACTCGCTTATTTGAAGCCGTTGAAAATTCACTTGATTATAGTAAAGGCCTGGTCATCGCTAAATACTCAAAACAAGAATTCTTATTATCATCTAATTGGACCTGTCCCAATGATAATTTTTCCTTTCCGGAAGTTGAGCCCCGTTTATTTTCTTTTAACTCACCCCATGGCGCTTGCCCGGAATGCTCTGGTCTCGGAAAAACAAATTTCTTTAGTAATGAGAAATGTAAAACTTGCAGCGGTGATCGTTTACGACCAGAATCATTATCCGTCAGAATTAACGGAAAAAACATTGCCGCGGTTAGTAAAATGCCCATCAGTAAAACATTAGACTTCTTTAATAAGTACTATGAAAAGATGACTAAACGGGAACGGGCAATCGCCGAGAACGTGGTTGTACAAATAGTTAGTCGCCTTGAATTTTTACTTAAAGTTGGACTTCATTATTTATCGCTGGAGCGAGAAGCGCATACTTTATCCGGCGGGGAAGCCCAACGCATTCGTCTCTCATCGCAAATCGGCTCGCAGCTATCGCGAACACTTTATGTTCTTGATGAACCGACTATCGGTTTACATGAAAGAGATACTGAAAAATTAATTGAAACTCTAAAAAAATTACGCGATAAAAACAATACCGTAATTATTGTTGAACATGATGAAAAAACAATTTTAGCCTCTGACTATTTAGTCGACATGGGGCCGCTCGCTGGCGTTCACGGCGGGGAGATAATGGCGATTGGCGATACAAAAGATTTACTCGATGAGAAAAAAAATAAAAACGCAATAAAGAAATCATTAACTCTTCAATATTTGAGTGGCCAGAAAAAAATCGGTATACCCTTGCGTCGTCGAGAACAAAATCATGGCTCGTTAAAAATTATCGGAGCTTACGCAAATAATCTAAAAAATATAAACGTCGAGATTCCCTTAGGGCGACTGGTCGGAGTTAGTGGCGTTAGTGGATCAGGAAAATCATCACTTTTATATGATGTCATTTATAAAAATATCGCCCAAATGAAAAGTCGTCCGGGCAAGCGAAAATTAGAAAATGTTAAGGACATAAAAGGTGTTGAATACATTAGTAAAGTCGTTGTCATTGATCAATCACCGATCGGGCGAACCCCTCGTTCTAACCCGGCTACTTATACCGGTATTTTTACGCCCATTCGCGATTTCTTCGCTTCTTTGCCCGAATCCAGAGAAAGAGGATATTCTATCGGTCGTTTCTCCTTTAATCGCCCTGGTGGGCGTTGTGAGGCCTGCCAAGGGGCAGGGGCTAACCTAATTGAGATGCATTTCTTGCCTCCAGTGCTAGTTGAATGCGAAGTTTGTCGCGGGAAGCGTTTTAACCGTGAAACCCTTCAAGTTAAATATAAAAATAAAAATATCGCCGATGTTTTAGATTTGACTATCGACGAAGCCATTGAACATTTCGAAGGTAACTATTTCATAACCGATAAATTGAAAGTTCTACAATCAGTCGGACTCGGCTATATTAAAATCGGCCAAAGTGCCACGACTCTTTCTGGCGGCGAAGCACAACGAGTTAAAATTGCTAAAGAATTAACTCATACTCTTGGCAAGAAAACTTTATATTTACTTGACGAACCGACAACCGGGCTTCATTATTATGATATTGACATGCTCCTTAGCGTCCTAAATAAATTAGTTGAGAAAGGAAATTCTGTTTTAGTTATTGAACATAACATGCACATGTTAAAATCAATGGACTATATTATTGATCTTGGCCCTGATGGCGGAGAAGCGGGTGGACGCTTAGTCGCTTCCGGCGCGCCTGAAGATATTATTCGCGAAGAAAAAAGTCTTACCGGAAAATACTTAAAAGAATATTTTCCTAAAAATAAAATTATTAGTAAGTAAATAAAAAACCGAGAAGTTTACAGTTGGCGGCTTAATTAAGCAAGCTATTTGTAAATTTTCTCGGTTGTTTGAACCAATTGACAGTTGTATCCATCTAGGATTAAATTACTCTGCGGAGCGGAATTTAGGTTTAACGAAATAAATACGTTAATTAAATACACTGTTTTTCTCGGCGCGGAAATTTTTTTGGTCTTGTTGGTTCTTTGGCCCTTGAAAGGGTTTGAGTTAAAAGGAACGTTCAAGAGAAGACTAGTTTTTTGAGGGTTATTACGAAAACTAATTCACTCTATTAATATATTATCAAATCACTAACATTTGTCAATATGGCTACTAATGCTTTTGCACAAGAAGTATATAAGCTCTGCTCCCTTATTCCTAAGGGAAAAATTTCAACTTATAAAGAAATCGCGCGCGCGCTCAAGAATCCAAATTCAAGTCGTGCGGTCGGCAATGCTTTAAATAAAAATCCATATGCGCCCATTGTTCCTTGCCACCGCGTTATTAGGACGAACGGCGAAGTCGGCGGTTTTGCTAGTGGCTCAAGTAAAAAAATGGCTATTCTAAAAAAAGAAGGAATTGTAATTAAAGATGGCAAAATAGATCTTCAAAAATTTTTGTATGAATATAAAGTTAAAAAATAAATTAAAAACTATTCCGAAAAAACCCGGCGTCTATTTTTGGTTAGATAATATGGGAACAGTTCTTTATGTCGGCCGCGCCACTAATTTAAAAAATCGCGTTAGCCAATATTTACAAAAAAATATTTCCAGCCGCATTGCCGAAATGGTGGACGCCGCCGCGGATATAAGATTTGAAGTTTGTGAGACGCTACTTGAAGCGATAATTTTAGAAGCGAAAAACATCAAGAAATTCTGGCCAAAATATAATATTGTTGACCGTGATGATCGCTCATTTATATATGTTGTTATCCCTAAAGTAGATTTCGCTAAACCAATAATTGTGCGCGGCTCTGACTTAAAAAAATTTCCAACTGCCAAAGCAAAGGTTTTTGGACCCTATCAGTCATATTATTTACTGCAAAGTGCGCTACGTCTGATAAGACAAGTTTTTCCTTACGGAAATTGCAGCCCCCATAGCGGCAAGGCTTGTTTTGATTATCAAATCGGACTTTGTCCGGGCGGCTGTATTGATGCGATTTCGGCTCGTGATTATCAAAAAAATATCAGTAACATATCTCTTCTTCTCGCTGGTGAAAAAAAGCGCTTACACGCTAAGCTAATGAAAGATAACCCTGATAAAATTAAAGCTTTAAAACATATCCAAGATGTATCTTTACTAACTCGTGAAGATGATTTAGGTGAAACAAAAATAACTCGCCTTGAAGGTTATGATATTTCTCATCATCAAGGAAAAGAAAGTTACGGCTCAATGGTTGTTTTTGAAAACGGTGAAGCAAATAGAAATGAATATCGCTTATTTAAAATTAAAGAAGCGCCCGGAGCTGATGACGAAAGGGCACTGAGCGAAGTTCTTTTGCGACGCTTTAATCATACCGAGTGGAAATTTCCCGATCTAATTATGATTGATGGTGGCACACCCCAAATTAGCTTTCTGTCAAAAGTATTTGCAAAACATAATATTAATATTGCGCTCGTCGGAATTTCTAAGTTTGGCGGTGATAAATTAGTATTTATGAAAGGAACCAGTAAAGAGCTTAAAGACCTCAGCAACAACATCAAACCGACTCTTCTAAAACTGCGTGAAGAAGCGCATCGCTTCGCTAACTATGGACGTAAACGCTCAACTAATAAAAAAATTATATAATTATTAAACTTCTCAGTCACCTCAAATTAAAAACCACCCTATTTTTTAGAGTGGCTGTTCTTTTAGTTTTCGCAAATACCATTTACTTTCGCCTGCACTAACCTTTTTAAGTAATAGTTCAGACAATCATGGCTGGGAACAATTTCAGTTTCATTTAATCCCGCTTCGATAAACTCTTCAAACGTATTAACACCTGAACAAACCCCAACAAATTTTATTGGCGCGAAATCAGAACAAGCATTTTTAACGGCGGCGTAATCTGTATTAATAGTGTCACCAAAATACAAAATCTGATTGTCAGCGGTATGAGTTTCTGTACTATTAGAAGTATTTTCATGAACCCAATCATTTAAGGGTTTAAATACATTTCCATCCGGTTTATGGGCGGGCCAATCAGAGGCTGTTTGAATATAATGAAAGATACTAACATCTAAACCAATTCTATTCGTATCCTTTTCTAATGATGCTTTGTCACGGCTAGTAACTATACCAATTAAACAACCATGCTTTCGCAATAGAGCCAATGTGTTCACTAAATTTTTATCTAGCGAAGAATGCAAATTACTATCCTGAACTTCATCTAATCCGCAATATCTTTTTTTAAGATAAGCGAGATCATTTTCTTTGAGATGACTAAATTTACTGATACTAGTGAATATGTCCTCAAGTTTTTTACCCCAGTTCTTTCGTAAAATTGACGCGGGGACTGGCAGTAAGCCTAGTTCTGCTAAAATTAGGTTAATTCGGCGGTGCCCATGGAGAGTATTGTCAACAATAACTCCATCATAATCAAAAATTAAAAAAATTTGTTTGCTCACGTTTTATAATTTAGATGTTTATTTTATTTTAAGGTTCTAGAATTAACTATTCTAAATTACTGTATATTGAACGAATAGTCAAATCAGCTTAAACTAAGACATTTCTTCGAATCGCTTGACAAAAGGATATAATCTGCTAATATTCTTACATAATAAATAAACGTACCACAGACAGCTAGCCTTGCTCTAACGAGCATATAAGTCTCGCCGAGGTATCATATATTACTGCTTCAGTAAATTTATGGTCTGTGGAAACACAGATTTTTTTATAATCAAATTAAACATATATGCCAAAGAACAAAATTCAAAAGCAAGAAATTCTACGTAATTTGAGCGAGAAGTTTAAAAAATCAAAATCGGTTGTTTTTGCCGGTTTTAATGCATTAACAGTTAAAGATAACGAAAAACTTCGTGATGCTTTACGAAAAGAAAATAGCGAATATTATGTTGCTAAAAAAACATTAATGAATATCGCTTTCAAAGATCAAATCGAAGAGCTTAATGTTAGAAGCCTGGACGGAAAATTAGCCGCCATCTTCTCCTACGAAGACGAAGTCGCGGCCGCAAAAGTTTTAGGAAATTTCCGTAAAGACAAAGACAAGGAAGCCCGCGTATTCTTTCTTGGTGGTATCTTAGAAAATAAATTACTAAGCAAATCAGAAATCGAAGCGGTTTCAATGTTACCGAGCAAACTTGAATTATATTCTCGTTTAGTAGGAACAATGAACGCGCCGATCTCCGGATTCGTTAACGCGCTGGCTGGAAATATCAAAAACTTGATGTATGTCCTAAAAGCGATTGAAGAAAAAAAAGCCTAATTAATTAATAATTAAAATATTTAATTTTAAATCTATGGAAGAAAACAAAGTTGTCGTCCCAGCAAAATTTGAAAAACTGGTTGGCGAAATCGAAAAAATGAGTGTTCTAGATTTAGCGGAACTCGTTAAAATCTTAGAAGAAAAATTTGGTGTTAGCGCTTCTGCTCCAGCTATGATGGCCGCTCCAGTTGCTGCCGCTGCCGCTGTTGAAGAGAAAGATAGCTTTGATGTTGAAATCACTGAAGGCGGAGCTAGCAAAATCAACGTTATCAAAGCTGTTCGTGAGTTAACAGAAATGGGCTTAAAGGAAGCTAAAGATTTAGTTGACGCTGCTCCAAAAGTTCTAAAAGAAGGTGTTAAAAAAGCTGAAGCTGAAGCTATGAAAAAAAGACTAGAAGAAGCGGGCGCTAAAGTAACTCTAAAATAAATCTGAAATATAAATAAGTAAAACTTATTTAAAAACAAAAAACCGTCATTTAGACGGTTTTTTGTTTATTGATTTAAAGGTATGCGATAAACTGATTCACCATCAAGGAAATAGGCTTGCTTATTCTTTTCATCAATTGCAAAATCTTTAAGAGCGGCCAAAGAATCTAATTCGTATTGATTCATTAAATGGCCATCAGCCAGAGCTAAAACGGCCAAACGTTTCGCGCTCGCATCAAATATATAGATATACTTAGTTCCGACAATTAAGCGACTAGCATTGGTCATAATCGGCGAAATTGCGCCTGATTTAAAGTCTTCAAGTTTGTTTAAATATAATTTTAAAACCTGACCATCATTTTTTAAAACATAAATCCTGCCATCAATATATAAATCGGTCGCAGCACTTAAATCAACCGGATTTTTTAACCAGTCAGCTTTTGCTGAATAACTATTAGCACCAATATTTAAAGTTGATCGATAAATCTGATTCTTACTTTTTGCTAACAAATAAAGACTATTATTAAAGACTTTAAAGGCTGAAAACCCGTCGGCGGTCAACTCGGGAGCAACCGTAATTAAACTAGATTTATTAGTCCTTAAATCAAATTTAGCAATTTTGTTATTATCCCAATAATAAATTATGCTTTTACCGTCAAATTCTGGATTACTTAAATTTGTGGCCGCAGTAATTTCGAATTTGGTCGTTGAAGAAGATTGCGGGGTAAGACTATAAAGAAAATTTCCGCCGGCTGCATATATATTTGAATCAGCCCAAACAATATTAGTTATTCCTAAGCCGCTTAAATCATTAACTTTTTCAGGTGTAGAAATTTTAACAATCTTCAAAATTTTATCACTTTGCTCATTAAGTTTATCTTCTAAGCGAGTATAGGTAGTTATTTCATCCTTTTTAACCTTCGGCAAATAACTTAAGAGCGCACGCGCATCAATCAAAAGAGTTTTTGCGCCCTCTTCATTATTATATAATAAATAGCCGTCGATTGTATTTTCCTTTTCTTCAATCGTTATTACTAAATTATTATAATTATTTTTTGCTGCCTGCTGCTTTTTCGCCCAAGTAGTAATACCTAAACTAATAACAAATATTACTACAACTGCTCCAAGAGCAACAAATAGTAAACGATTCTTCTTGTTTAGGCTACCCAACCAATTTCTCGACTTCTTATTTAAATTAAGCCAAATCCGAGGACTAAAGAAAGACGGAACCAGTAAAAAGAAATTTTTTAGACCCTGACCAAGCCAATTAGGTTTTTTCTTAAAAAATATCTTTTCTTTAATTAAAAAAGAATCAGCCCGAGCAATATTTAAACTATTAACTTTCCCAAGCTTTGACGACACCGTACTTGTCTTTTCTTCTTCGTCAGTTCGATAATTTTTCTTTGATAACAGCTTCGGCGCTGGTTTTAGATTTTTTACTAGACGCCCAATCCCATTAAAAATCTTTGAAAAACTAATTAGACCCGCCGGAGCTAACATTCTTTCGGTTTTTTGTTCAGTATAGTTAAGGCTAGAAATTGAACTATGGGCGGTTAAATTTTCCTCAACTTCCTCGCGCAGTTCTTGATTATCATTACCAACAGTATTTTTAATGATAATGCCTAAAAAGGGGATAAAGGAATTGATTTTAGTAAGAATATTTTTAATCTGCTCGGAAGCGACAATCGGCGGTAACTTCGTTATAATATTAATTAAATCATTATTTGAAACATACTCCAGCAGGGCTTCGCTAGCAAACATAAAATATGATCCCGTTGGTATTTCACCACTAATAACAGAGGAAAACAAAGAGGGAACTCGAGCCTGAGCCATGTCGCCGGCCTCACTCATTAAATTAATATCAGCCGCATTAGCTTCAACATTAATAATTTCATAAACTTCGCCATGGCGATAAATTAAAAGAGCTCTATTTTTCCCATACCCGGTAAAATATAATTTATTCTCATAAACGACGCCAATAGTAAGATTTATGGCGGCCACATTTAATTTAATTTTTTCCTGAGCTAAAAAATCAGTTAGGTTCTTATTCGTTTTAGAAATAGCCGCCTCAAATATATTTTCAATCTTTAGACCCTCAATTTTATCTCTTAATAAGATTTTTTCATCATTATAATAAGTTTCGTTTAAACTTGAAATTAAAAAATCGAGAACTTTACGGCCTTCGGCTTTTTTACCGCCGATATCGGCGATAATAAAAACCTTTCCGGCTAAGTTTTCCTTGAGAGAATCGGGTTGCGCAATAAAGACATCGCTGAGGCCGTTAGCCTTACCGGAGTTTAAAATAATTGAGGAAATTTTATTATACATAAGCAAAAATTCAATCTTTTGACTGATTTTGTTTGTTTGACTGTTTATGATTTATATTATACTATAAATTAATAAATAAAGAAAATATGCTTAATGCACTTTTTGGTTCCGAGGCTAAAGTAAAAATACTAAGTTTATTTCTACTTCATACTGAAACCAAATATTCAACTCAGCAAATCGTTAACGATTTAAAATTGACTCCTGGCGTTGTTCAACGTGAACTGACTGGGATTCTAGAATTTGGCTTAATTAGCGAATTTTCCATTCAAAACCTCGTCGAAGATGAAACTCTAAAACCAAAAAAAGATACAAAAAAGATCTCAAAAAAAATAAAAGTTGAAAATAAAAAAGAAATCAAGTATTTTCAAGCCAATAAAGGTTTTATTCTTTACCCAGAACTAAAGGCTTTATTTATTAAAGCCCAAATTTTATCAAGTCAAAAATTCATCACGAGCCTGCAAAAAGAATTTAACCCGAAATTATTAATCTTGACTGGCTTTTTCACTAATTACTCCGAAGCGCAAACCGACCTATTAATTGTCGGGGAAGTTAAACGACCCGCTTTTCTTAAGTTAATCTCTGAGCTTGAAAATAATTTAGGACATGAAATTAATTTCACAATCTTAGACGAAGAAGAATTTAAATATCGCCACGAAATAATGGATATTTTTCTTTACAACATCCTTGATGGAAAAACAATTACTCTAATCGATAGTTATTTACATAAATAATATGGAAAACGCAAAGCAATCAACTTTTGCCCGAATTCTTAAATACTTTGGCTATTTTTTTCTTTTGCTAATTGGTTTTTTCCTCGTCTTAATCATTTTACTAAGTAACACCTATAAGGACTTCAGCTCCGCCTTTAAGCTCGGTTTAGCGGGGAAGGCTCAATTAACTACAGCCATTTCTCAAATTAAAAATCAACAATGGGCTGAAGCCTTAAAAAATGCCAATGCCGCTGAAGAAGATTTTAACCTAGTTCTTGAAAATCTGGCGGCCTCTCGTAGTAATATTATAATAAAAAATAGTCGTTTTTTTCAAAATCAAGTTAATGATCTTGAATATCTGTTTAAAGCAACGGAAATATTAAGTCGCTCACTCCAAAGATCAATTCCGCTCGCGCAAGAACTAAGCCGGATAAGTAGTGGTGCGGCTGGTGGTAACTTTATAAATTTATCTGACGCAGAAAAGGCTAATTTTCTGAAATTGATTTATGAATCTGAACCAGAATTTAATGGCCTTAAAGCTAATTTAGAATTGGCTTTATTAAATATCAATAAGATTCATCAAATTGGTATTATGTGGCCAATTTACGGTCAAATTACCGAATATAAAAACCAACTAGAAGAAGCCTCAGTACTGCTAACAAAATTATCTCCGCTGACACAATTACTACCCGCTCTCGGCGGTTATCCGACTGAAAGTAATTTCCTTGTTTTACTTCAAAATAATGACGAGCTAAGACCAACCGGTGGATTTATCGGAGTTTACGGATTAGCCACGACTAAAAACGGGGAAATAACTTCCTTAACGACTGATGATAGTTATCACGTTGACATGCCGGCGGTGGGCAAATGGGAAAAAGTCGCACCAATTCCAATCACAAAATATTTAGGCGTCAGCAATTGGTATTTCCGAGATTCAAATTGGGTGCCAGATTGGCCACTAGCAGCTCAAAAAATTACTGAAATCTATAATGGCGAGAATGAAGCGATTGGCCTGAAACCTACGAATTTCAACGGTGTCATCGCTCTAAATCCTGATTTAATTTCTGATCTTATTCGTCTTGTTGGACCAATAAATATTAAAGGTGAAAATTATACACCGGAAAATTTTCAAGAATTACTACAATTTAACGTTGAAGTTTCTTATGTCGACCGCAATATATCCTCTTGGGACAGAAAAGATATTGTTAACGAACTACTAGAAGAACTCAAATCAAGATTATTTAATCTACCAGCAAAAGATTGGGGCGGACTTTTAAATATCGTTGATAACAATATTGCCGAAAAAAATATTCAAATTTACTTTTTTAATAAAAACTTAGAATCCTTAGTTAAAGAATTAAATGCGGCCGGAGAAGTAAAATCAGCACCAAGCGATTACCTCATGGTAGTTGACGCTAACCTAGCAGCCTTTAAGAGTGATTCCGTTGTTAAAAAGAAAATAGCCTATTCTGTAAGTCAACATAACGGCGTCGCCACGGCGAGTCTAAGTCTTAACTATCGCCACGAAGGGGATTTTAATTGGCGAACAACTCGTTATCGCAGTTACACTCGAGTCTATGTTCCGCTTGGCAGTAAACTCGTTACGTCGTCTGGCCTTGATAAAACAACTGCCGATTGGACATCACTTGACGATCCAATTCTAAATAAAACAATTTTTGGGTTCTTTTTTACCGTTGAGCCGGGCACAGAAAGAGACATTGTTCTTAATTATACTTTACCGACAAGTATTAATAAGCAAATAACTGATAATGATTATGAGCTTTTAGTTCAAAAACAATCGGGTCGTCGCACTCAGGAATTAAAGGTTAATCTAAACTCCCAAGCTGGCCTCAGTAAATCCTGGAACCGGGACCTAAATACTGATCAACTATTTAAATAAAACCTGCAAATAAAATTTAAGCTCAAAAAAACCGACTAAAGCCCGGTTTTTTTGTAACTATTGACAAATATGTAAAATAGTTATATAATACAATATTGCTTAAGTTTAAGCATTTTCTTTAACAACCAAAAATAACAGATAAAACTCCAAACATGAAAAAAATTCTTTTATGGCTTCTACTGTTGAATTTTTCAGTCGCATACGCTCAGTCGACTAAACAAGAATTCACGTACCATGGCCCAAAAACTGTTGGTTTTTGGCTGTTTCCTTATCTAAACCAAACTCAAGCTGAAGGCTTAGTGGGATATGATATTATCATTATTCATAATGAGCTTATTTACACCAAGTCGCCAATGATTGATTATTTATTTATGCGTAACCCTAAGTTACAACTAATAGTCTATTTCAATCAAACGGAATGGTTTACACCACCTTACGAGAATTGTCCTTGGGCCATTCAAATGATCACCGATCTAAATCAAGGCAACCGAAAACTCTGGTGGTTACATCAACCAAATAATAAACCAGTGGTTTTCTGGACAGGATCTGATGGCCGACAAACTTGCATAATGGATATGAGAATTAACTCAGTTAAAGTTAATAATGAATCCTATTGTGAGTTCGCCGCCCGACGATTTAACGCCGACATCCTTTCTAAGGACCCACGCATAATTGGTATGGAAACTGACAATGCTTGGCCTTCACCAATGTGGCTCGGAAGATTTGGTCAAAATAATGGTCTTGATTTTAATCGCGACCGGAAAGTTGATCAAAATGACGAAAACCTTAGTGCTGCTTGGAAAGCCGGACAACTCAAATTTATCCAAAGCATCCGTCAAAAAAAGGGTAGTAAATTTATTATCATTGCTAACCCCGGAACTCTGGATTATAGTTCAGTTGTCGACGGTATAAATCTTGAGGATTTTCCCTTTGAATATGCAGGGAGCTCGATGAATGGGGGCTGGAATATTAGTATGTATAATGCTGCTAATGGTGGTTCATCTTCAATTCTCGAAGCTCGAAAAGGTAACTGGTTTTTCACTCTATGTAGCGCGATGTTACAAGACAATGTTTGTTTTGCTGACATTCAAAACGCTCCCTATCGTTCGGAATACAAAATTCCACTGGGAAAGCCACTTGAAAAACCATCCAGTAATTTCATGAGAAATCAAGAAGTTTTCACCCGTACTTACGAAGCTGGAACAGTCTTCGTTAACCCCAAACTAAAAAAAGCTTGGATCGAAGATCTAAGCGGAAAAATTCTTTACGATGAAAAGGGTCAATTAGCCAAAAAATAGCTAAAGGCCAAAAAAAACAAATTAAACTTAGACCCGTTCTTCAAGAGCGGGTTTTTTTATTGTTTGAGCTGCAATCAAGCCACCGACTAGTGCCCAAAAATGCCATTCTAGAGTTGTATCGTTTAAAATATTATCACCAATACTCATCGCGTAAATAGAAATAGTGAAAGCCAGAATGAAAACATTTAACATTTTTAGTCGAGTTCGATTTTCTTTTTTATATAATCTAATTAATTCAAAAAACAAAGCGATGATTAAAATTAAATATAATATAACTCCGATTATACCGCCATCAAGAGCTAAACGAATATAATCATTATGTGGCTGCGTGGCCCCGAGGCGAAAATCGCGATTATTAGAAATAACCGTTTCTGCCAAGCCAACTCCTTGGCCAATAATTGGACTTTGTTTGATATAGGAAAAACTATCATAGTATAAATTTAAGCGCCAACTAATAGATCCATAAGGGTTAGATTGAAAAATCGTATTAAATCTTTCTTGGAAGGGAATAGCAATTAAATAAAGCAGTAAAAGTCCCAGGCCGGCAAAGGCTAAAAACTTTCGAAATTTAAGCAGACCAACAATTAAAAAAATAAGGAGAAGAGCAACGTAGGCACCTCGGGTGTAGGTGAAAACTAAAATTACGCTTAAAAAAAGAGAAATGATTAAATATCCATAAGCTTCAATCCGATCTTTCTTTATTGTTAAAAATAAAAAAACGGATAAAGTAATTGGTAGGAGTAAATAATAAGCCAACATGTTTGGATGGGCAAAAGTTCCAAAGGCACGATTAATGCCGTCCTCCATTAAGCCATTTCTAAAATATAACTGACTAACGGCAAAAGCGGCCGGTATTATAGAAGAAAATATAATAACTTTAATTAACTGAGTTAAATCTTTACTCTTCTTTATTAACATCACTCCCAAAGCGAAACTAAAAAATATACTTAAATAACGAGACAACTCTTTAATTGAACCAAAAACATCGAAGGAATAAAGTAGGGATACTGTTGACCAAGCAATAAATAATAACCACAGAGTAGTTATTCTTTTTTCACGTAAATCATGATAATCATAAAGAAAAACAATGAGGGAAAACAGAAGCATTAAAGCGCCATAAACAAAAAGGAGGTTAATAGTAACGCTTCCAACAGAAAATAATTTTAGCTCAGTTGCAAAATCAATTAATGGACGGATAAATAGGAAAATAAATAGACCGTAGCGATAATTAAATAAGCTAAATAAAAAAATTAAGCCGGAGGCTAGCAAAAAAAACTTAGAAAGATTTTCCAGTGGTAGAAATAAAATAAAAATAGCGACTAATAAATAGGCCACCCCAATCAGGGCAAAACCTTCGCGACTTCTTAATTTGTCGGCCATATTGTGTTATGATTATATCAACACCCTAAGTTTAACTTAATTTTCCCAAAAAAGTCAAAATATGAAAATTCTGCAAGTAAACAAATTTTATTACCCCAAAGATGGCGTTAGTAATTATCTCCTAGGACTAGAAAGCAAATTAAAGGACTTAGGCCACGAGGTCCGTATCTTTGCCATGGATAGCCCAAAAAATATTCCTAGTCCCGATCAAAAATATTTTGTTTCTTACGTCTCTTTTGATAAAGGCGGACTCATGAATAATTTACGTGCTTTAGGGAGGATCTTTTATAGTTTTGAAGCTAAGCGCAAATTTCAAGCTTTGATTAATGATTTTCATCCCGACATAATTCACATTCATAATATTTACCATCAAATTTCGCCATCGATTTTAAGTGTCGCCAGGCGGGAAAAGATTCCGGTTGTCATGCACTTACATGATTACAAATTAATTTGTCCGAACTACAAACTATTTACTCATGGAGAAATCTGCGAGCGCTGTCGCGGCTCAAAATATTATAATTGTTTTTTAAATAAATGCGTTAAAGATTCGTATTTAAAAAGCTTGGCGGCAACACTTGAAATGTATTTTCACCATAATATCTGGCATATATATGAAAAGGCGATTAAATTATTTATTGCTCCTAGTTATTTCATGAAAGAAACCTGTGTGCGCTTCGGCTGGCCAGAGAAAAAAATAATTGTTCTGCATAATTTTTTTAATGACCAAATAAATAATGTTGCTATTAAACCACAAAGTGAACTTAGCGATTACTTATTATATTATGGTCGTATTTCTGAAGAGAAGGGAGTCAGCGTTTTAATAGAAGCCTTAAGCCAGACTTCACAGAAATTAAAAATTGCCGGCGAAGGTCCAGATGAAGCCAAGCTCCGCGATCTTGTTACTAAATTAAAATTAGATGAGCGAGTTAGTTTTTTAGGATTTAAAACTGGAGTTGATCTAGAGAATCTAATTAACGATGCAAAAGCTATTATAATCCCTTCAGTTTGGTATGAAAATATGCCTTTAAATATGCTTGAATCTCTCGCGCGTCACAAAATCGTGATTGCCTCAAGAATCGGCGGCATGCCCGAAATTATCAGTGACGGGAAAAACGGTCTTTTATTTTCTCCCGGGAATGTTAATGAACTTGCCGAAAAAATAAACGCTCTTGAAAAACTTGATTATGAAGCAATTACCAGTTCAGCCGCGGAGACAGTTAAGAACTTAAATGCCGCTGAACATGTTAAAAAAGTTTTAAAAATATACGAACAAGCACTGAAATAAAAAAAACACCGGATGTAATTCCGGTGTTTTTGAATTTTAATAGTGGGCTTCTTTAAGCACCATTATATTTACTTAACTTCAATTGAACTGCTATAAGTTAAAGCCGAATTTACTCCGGTTACCTTAATATCATATCTGCCCGGAAGCATATTAGGCACGACAATCTCCTTTGTGAAGCGACCACTATTATCAGCCTTAGCGTCAAAACCGGCATTACCGAATTTAATTAATAGTGGCTCAGAAGACCAAAAGCCAGTTCCAGAAATTGTTAAAGGCGCATTAGCTAAAACCCAGTAACTACTTAGATTTAAACTCAAGTTTTCATTGGAAGAAACGCTAGCGCTATATGTATTTGATTTAATTGAATCTATTTCTTTTAAGTTCTTATCGAGCAAAACAATATTTGAACCATTAAAAACTACGACTACATCGCCTTTATCAGTATTAACTACCTTTAAGCCCATGGCCCAACCCTGAGGTCCACCGATCATTGAAGTATAGGCAAAACTAGAAACACTAAAATTATCCTTATTCATCTTAACGACACCAGTGCCGTTAGAAAAATATATAAAAGGATTACCGTAAGTACTATCAACTTCATAACCGGGGTATTCTAAATGACGAAACGAAGCTAGCAAATTTCCATTGAAATCAAACTTCTTCGTATAAGTATCATCAATGGCATATATTTCATTATTTACAGAATCAAAATAAACACGATGATTATTTGATTTATAAGCAAAGGCTAAGGGAATTTCGCGAACGACTGTGCGACTCAAACGGTCGTAAACTCTGATGTTGTCATTATCAACTGCAAATAAATACTGCTGACTAGCGTTAGAACGGATGCTATAGGGATTTTCAGCGCTAAAGTTATAAGCGTCAATTACTTGCAAATCTGAATTATATATTTTTATTCCTTTCTCGCTGACAGTAGCAATGTTTGAACCGAAGCGATCGACTCTTTGGTACCACTCCCAGTAGTTATTAGAAACACGCTTTTCTAACTGCGCTGAATAGAGATCGGAAATATTATACTTAAATAGAGTATACTGAGAAACTGCATAAACATAGAGCTTGCCATTTTCGATACTTAATTTAAGGTCCGAATAACTATCATTAATATTAAAAATATTATTATAGTTAGTTATTTCGAGAGTTTTAGTAATTGTTCTGTTTTCTGATTTAAAAATCTCTATTTTCCCCGAATTTGCGGTCGCAAAGACAACTTTATTATTAAAATCGACAGCGTCGCCAGAATAATAAGGTTGCAACTTACTATCGGATTTTCCCACAAAAAAGAAGAGGGAAACGGCCAATAGAGCGATAACTATGCCTATTTTTTTCATATATTTTTCATTATTTGCCTATTATTAAACAAATTTTACTAAATTTCGGCTTATTTTACTCTTTTCCCAGGTATAATATTAAATTTTACTAAACAATTCGCAATTTGTCAATGAAAACGGGGTAATTGTAAAAATTAAGAAAAAGGGAAGATGAGGTCTAGCTATTGACAAACTTTTTGATATATACTATAATACTATATTAATCGATTTTAGATTAAACTAATATATAGAGTAATACGATATGGAACTAAAAGATTTCTTCCACATATTAAAGCGTCGCCAGGGTGTAATTTTTTACGCTTGGTTAATTTTTATAATTTTGGGATCAGCTGCTACCTTTAGCCAATCACTAAAGTACGAAGCCAGCTCAAAATTATTAATAGTTCAAAACGTATCCGGTTCCGACCCATATACTGTTTCAAAATCAAATCAGTATTTAGGCAGCTTATTTTCTCAAGTTGTTTACTCTAACTCTTTTTTTGAACTAGTTACTAGCTCAAACAACTTTAATATCGATAAAACTTATTTTACTGATAATTACAAAAAACAGATGACTATCTGGTCAAAGACTATCAGTGCGAAGAGTAATGACTCCGGAATAATCGAAATCTCTATTTATCACCCAAATCCTTATCAGGCTAAGCAAATTGCACTTGGAGTTAATGATGTTTTAATTAACCAAGGATTCAACTACCAGGGTGGTACTGAAGGTATTAAAATAAAAATCATTGATCAGCCGCTTGTTTCTGACTATCCCGTAAAACCGAATATAGTCTTTAACTTTTTAGCTTTTTCCGCTCTAGGAATATTTGCTGGAATCATATTTCTATATCTTTCACCTAATAAAAAAACACCATCAAAAAAGACTCTAAAACAAATAAATGCGCAAAATATTAATCTTGCTCAACTCCAAGAAAACCCTAACGATTTCTATCCGCTAAACAATCAGCAAGCCCAATATAATCAGCCACCACGATACAACCAGCAACAACAATATAACCAACAAAGACCGCAGCAACAATACAATCAGCAAGCGCAATATAAGCAACAGACTCAATATCAGCAACGACCCCACCCAGCCGAAAAAGTAATGGTTAATACCGATAATCACGAAGAAGAATTAAATAATCAAGTTCAGGGAAATATTCGTAACGTTATTAATCGCTTTTAATTACAGACCTTAGCCCCTAAGAAGGTTGAGGCTTGTAATCAAACACAAGTTATTCGTTAAGTGACGAATTAAAAGATCGTATTTTAACAACCGAAAAACAAAAACCATAGAGATGAAAAAAATTATTTTTTTATTAATCTGCCTCCTGTCTAGCATTTACGCCGAGACAGTTGAGGCTCAGTCTCCCATCGCTAATTTTAGCTTGATGGGCGGCAACACTTATTTCTTCAAGCCAAATCGTGGCGATGGAAGTTATCGGTGGGCAGAAGCAAGGCTTCTGTTCGGAAAAGAAAATGACTATAGACTTCTAAGCGCCGGCGTATTCTTTAATTACGTTGAGGTTGGAAGTAAAATTGACTCCTTCTTGTACCATGACCAAGAGTATTCTGGTGGTCTGGCAATTAACTTTGGCTCCCAATATTGGATGATGTCAAATGAAGTTTGGGGATGGCTCAATGTCGGTCTCAAATACAGTAAAGATAGAGGTCAAATTGACCTTTACGACACCAAGCAGACTGACAAGTCGTTTTACATGAGTGGTGGACTAATGCTTAAAAACACAATGAACGAAGGACCATTCTTCATTAAAAAGTTGCTGTTCGATTTCAGAGCACCAACTAAACAAGGAGAACGTCACGCTTATTGGGACGGTTTACCAACACTTGATTCGCTCAGTAATAAAGGACGAATCAAAGTTGCTCTAGAGAACACATTTTTCTCTACACCTGTTAATATGGCGCAAACATTACGTTTTGAACCAAAAATTATGGGTAGCATAACCAATGAATTCAGCGACCATCGGAATATTTATTCCCTCGGTCTAGGCCTAACTCTCGCTCGAGAATACAGCCAGGAATTAATTACATTAGAAGGCAAGGTACATTTTGACCCTAAGTACGGAACAATGTATTCCGTCGGAGTTATGATCAGCTTTAGCGAGTTAGCCAAAGCAATTGTCAATCACTAAAAAAAATAAAAAAATTAATAATTCATCTAAAAAACAAAAAAAGGAGAAACAAGTCATGAATAAAACTGTAAAAACCATCCTATACGTTATCATTGCGATAATAATTGTGTTAGCAATCATATTTGGTTGCCGTAGCTGCGAAAACAATCCCTTTGATAAAGGAATATCTAAAACTGACTATGCCTTACTGCTAGCCCAGGAGAAAGATTCTACCTGTTTCTACAAATTGAAAGCAAAAGATTGCGAACAAGGTAAGACTACTAAAAAAAGTTATACCGGTAATCGTCGCTCTTCAACAGTCGTAAGACAAAAAACTGTTCAGGAAGATTATACTCCCGAATATGTTCAACCAGCTCAAACTCAAAGAGCTTTTGCACCTGCAACTAAGGCAAGCCGTACCGAAAATACGGGCTTAGCAGGAGATCAGTATACTGGAGTTTACAATGGTTCGCACGGTGCGACCATTAACGAAAACTCCCAGCTTACTTATTTCATAAGCAACGAGGAACTTAATGCCGGCGAAGGAAAAATGAATATTTCCGCACCGCGTTTAAACTCTGCTAATGGCAATGAATTCTTCTGGGATCCAAGTAAAAACCTCTGGATTTGCGAAACGGGTACTATCATTACCATTTCTGATTTACTTAATCAGATACCAGTCGTTTGGTGTGTGTATATCGGCCAAAATACTGAATGGAACTACTCAATGTTTGTTCCTCATGAAATCTTAAAAACCGGCTCAGCCAGCGCAATGTCTGCGTTAGCTAATGGTGAGGTTAGATGGCACAACGCCAACAACCACGACGACGGTGCCGACTACTTATCGATTAAACAATTTCGGAAAAAGTAATAGGTACAAAAAAACACAACGGCTCAGATTAAAATCTGAGCCTTTTTTATTTATAAAACGAATCAATACGAGTTATTCTAAAATCAAACAAAAAAATCCAAATAAAAAACCCCGTCTTTTTTAGGGGACGGGGTAATATTGTTTTGTTATGAAAACAGAAATTTAATTGATTGGTGAAATAGAATACATTCGACTACTACTTTTGAGACTGGCTAATTGTAGTCGACACTGCATTGTTGGAGGATCATAGAATTTGCTATGAGTCATATCACCAAACACAGTCGGAGAGTCGATATTAGCACCGAATTTGAAGTAAAGACGGCTCATATCGGCCTTAATGGAGTTTAAACTGAATGTGTAATATCCCCAACCAGTTGATGAAACGATACGCAAGCGAGCATTGTGCCAAACGTTAAGCGAACTGTAAGCAATAAAGGGTTTGGGGCCACTGGCGTAGGCGGAATAGTTAATAAATATCCGCAGTGAATCAGTCGCAGCAGTGGCCCCTAACATAAGAGAGTCGCGTACTGTTGCCTGATATTTACCATTAACCACATCACCGTCTCCACCGGGAAGATAAGAAGCCTCACTTGGAGCAGAAGTATAAAATTTACCGTTTAATGGGTAAAAGATATATTTTCCTGACCAAGTTCCGGTTACTTTCCAGTAAGTTGAGTTAATCCCATACGACCAATTGTTTCCTTGTCCAAACAGTATTTCCTGAAGAGTATAGTTTGGGAGAACAATGTACTTTGTGATGTACAAATCCTTGCCAACGTAGGTATAATCAGGAGTTGAATTTGGACTCCATTCGCTAAATGTACCCGTTACAAAAGGGGTATTATTAGAATAAGGGGGGAGAACAAAGTTGTCGATTGTGCTCGCCAGAAATCCTAAATGATACTTATAACCTCCAGTTACTTGTTCGAAGTCAAGGATAATAATGGCCTTGTCTGTGGTTCCAACCGGACTATTCAAGGCGACCCTTATCCAAGTTGACCTTGTAGTTACTACTCCCGTTTTGGGATTCGTAATGGCAACGATAAGCTGATAAACCCCGATCTTATACTTCAGTTCGGGTTGCGCAGTTGTTACCAGCGGCGAACCATTTCCGAAATTCCAGGAATACGTGTAATTAACTCCGGCGGGTAAATTATCCAGCCAAAATTTAACAACAAAGTCTGGTAAAATCTGAACGGTGTCAGCCACCACAACTCCAGAACTTTTTAATACAATCATACTTTCAGCGTTTTCGTTTGGTTTAACGTTGGGGCTGAAATCATTGTCGGAAAACTTTTGGCAACTGATCATAAGAATCAGAGCCAGGAAAGACAGCGGGATAAAAATCGACCGCATTACTACATTTACACTTTTTTTCATGGTTACTTTTTTTTGGGGTAAAGTGAATACTAAATGATTATAAATTTCTATTTTCAATTTTGAAGGAACGGTTTTTTTATTTAAGTCCTTCTATTAATTAACTAATAAATAATTAACTAATACCAGGACTTAAATTATGTAAAATTATTTAACGACGCTTTTATAAACTTCCAAAACTGAATCAGCAATATCGCTCCAATTATAGTCTTTACGGACTCTTTCTAGCGCTTTTTGGCCTAGCGCTTTTACTTCTTCGGGATTATTTAACATTAACTCTAATTTATTTTTTAAGTCGGCGACGTTTTTATTTTCAAAAACATATCCAGTATCACCTAAAGCTTCTAAATTAGCCGGGATATCACTAACAAGACATGCTAAACCAAATCCCATCGCTTCTAAAAGAGCAATTGATAGACCTTCACTTTCTGATGCTTGCACAAAAGCATAAGCATTAGAATAGAGCTCGGATAAGCTGCGACCAGTTTGATTGCCGGTAAAAATAATATTAGGATTATCCGCCGCTTGCGCGTGTAATTCATTAACATAATCGTCAGTATGAGAACCCTCACCGACAATTACTAACTTTTTATCAGTTTTTAATTCTTTATAGGCAGCAATTAAGTGCTGAACGCCTTTATGGCGAACTAAACGAGAAATGGAAACAAAATAATTTCCTTCTTCAAGCCCAAAACGACGAATATCACGAACTGAACTTCTCTCAGAAATTGTCGTTCCGTTCGGAATATATATCGCTTGTTTATTGTATTTACTTAAAGTATAGCGATTTAGATCTTTAGAAATAGTAATAATTTTATGAGCAAAGTAACAGCCAAGTCTTTCGCCTAATTTTAAATATAACTTAGCCATTCGTCCCCATTTCTGGTGATGATAGTCTTGGCAATGAAATGTAAAAATAATCGGCGTTCGTGGTTTTAAAATACGAACTAACCAAATTAAAGAAGATGGGCCAATTGATTGAAAATGAATCACGTCGACTTTACGACGTACAAGATCGAGACAAGCAAAGAAAGTATGGCTAATAGCTTCAAAGTTTTTTCCAGGCAAACTAGAAACAGGAATAATCTGAATACCTTTATATTCTCTAAGTTCATGACTATAGTTGCGGCTAGAATAGACTAAAACCTCCTGGCCACGCGCAACCAAATTCAATGCCAAACTTTCGACATATCTTTCGACTCCACCAGTTTTGGCTGGGATACCTTTTTGTCCGATAAAAGCTATTTTCATATATTCTTAATTATTTTTCGCTTCGACTTAAGCTAACTCAATATGATAGCATCTATTAATAAATCTGTCAACCTTTTTTTGACAAATTCTGGAAAAATTGTTAATAACCTGAAAATTTGAAGTATTCATACTAATATTAGATAAAAAAAATACCTTATTAAAGTAGAGTATTTTTGATAAAATTAGATTATTAAAAGTATAAGCCGAATTATCATAGCCACCGTTTATTCCCGAAATACAATAACATCGAAAATGAACAAACAAACATAATCACTAAAATGATATAGAATCCCGAGGGTAAATTAACAAAAGGCATATATTTAGCATTCATACCGAAAACTCCGGCCAGTAAATTAAGAGGAAGAACAATAACCGAAAAAATTGTTAGAGTTTTCATGATACTGGACATGCGATCATTTAAAAGCGACTCATTCGTATTATTCAAAACTTCAACCATTTCTCTTTGGTTATCAAGCATCTCCCAAATACGTTTTGAGTGCTCAACTAAACCATTATAATATTTTCGAATTGCTCCTTTGTCGACCAAGCTGCTTTCCATGGTCATTAGCTGCTGTAAAATATTCTTGTGATTTTGCATTATACGACGTATATTTACAATATTGCGACGCATGGCGAGAATTTTTTTAACAGCCTCCTTCTGCTTTTCGGAAAAAATTAAGTCTTCAATTTCATTCAAAGCGATACTATTTTCATCAATTAACTTATAAGTACTATCAATTAAGTGACCAAGTATTTCATAAAGTAAAATCGCCGAAGATTCTAATGAAAATGATAACAGAGAATCAGGACTTTTTTTACCAAGACTAAAAAAATCCGTTAAGGCTTTAAGATTGTTATAGTGTGAAGTAATTAAGAAACCATGACCGATAAAAAAATCTATTTCACCAGCAATTATTTTATTATCTTTAAAAGTAGGGAAGTGTAAGACTAAAAAAATATAATTCTTACCACGGAAAATTTGTGGACGCTGAAAAGAAACGGAAGCGGATGAAGCTTTTAAGTGAGCTAAATCAAAATTATAATTTTGTCTAAGATAGTTTATCTCATTCTTACCGGCATTAATAATATTAACCCATTTGAGAGCCGGAGCTGTGCGCGGATTATCAATTATTAGTTCCTCAACTCTATCCGATATCCTTTTATAGTTAGACATAAATAATTCTATTTTACTTTGACGAAAACCTAAATTTATTATAAAATTAAGATACCGATATTATAACATATGGTCAGTATTTTGGGAATAAATTTAAGTCAGTTTGAACAAACAGAGATCTTAAAACAGGTCGCTGATTTTTTGTCAGGCAGTTCGCAGCACTATATTGTCACCCCGAACCCAGAAATTATTCTCGCCTCCCACAAAGATGAGGAATTATTCTACATTTTAAATAAAGCCGATCTATCTTTGGCTGACGGCTTCGGCTTAGTAATTGCGGCTCGCGTTTTTGGGACAAACTTACCGCGCGTTACCGGATCCGATTTAACAGTCGAGCTACTAAAGGCGAGTGCTGAAAAAAAGACGCGAGTAATAATTCTAAACTGGGAGAAAGGTTTATCAAAAAATGAGGACATTGAGAGCGCCTTAAATAAACAGTTTAACGGTCTAATTTTTTCAGTAATTTATATTGGTCGCGAAAAATTTCTTAGTGATGATATTATAAAAAAAATAAATGATTTTAGTCCCGCCCTACTATTTAATACCTTAGGTTCGCCTTATCAGGAAAAATTAATCTATCACAACTTAAGTAAATTACCAAGTGTTAAAGTAGCTTTAGGAATAGGTGGCTCATTTGATTTTATAACAAAGAAAATAAAAAGAGCGCCACAAATTTTTCGCAAACTAGGCTTAGAATGGTTATGGCGTTTACTTAACGCGTTTGCTTATCAAGACTCAGGCCGACGTATTTATCGAATATATCAAGCTACTTGTGTCTTTATGTTAAAAGTTTTAAAGGCCCGTTTTATTAACCCCTGGCTATATCGCTCGAATGTCGCCTGTCTTTTATATAAAAAAGAAGGAGTCAATATTAAGTTTCTTATGGTTGAAAGAGAGGACCAGTTTAGCCACTGGCAAATTCCACAAGGAGGAACTGATGGTGAGAGTCTCGAGGTCGCCGGAACACGTGAACTTCGCGAAGAGATTGGAACAGACGAATTACGGACACTTGCGACTTTCTCTAACGTCTACCGTTATAAATTTCCGCCTGAAAATAATAGCAAACAAAGTCGCCAATATGCCCATAATTATCGTGGGCAAAAACAGGGATTGCTCATTGCTGAATTTACCGGTAATGATAGTGACATTAAAATTAATTTTTGGGATCATAAAAACTGGAAATGGGTAGAACTTAGTGATTTCATCAAAACTGCGCACCCGGTTCGTCGTATCGCTTACGAAAAATTTCTTGAAAAATTTAATTCGCTGAATATTAATTAATTCTATGTTTCTAAAGGGAAATAAAATACGTTTACGTTTTGCACCGTCACCGACAGGATTCTTACATTTAGGGAATTTAAGAACGGCTTTATCTGGATATCTCTTAGCAAAGAA
>JBBRSQ010000009.1:0-25485 GCA_038245255.1 Patescibacteria group bacterium
GAATTGAAAAACTTTTTTTAATTTATGCTCAATTTCGACAGCATAATTTAAATTGATTTAATTAATAAAATACCACCTTCGACCTAGGTGGTATTTTTTTATAAAAAATTATAAATTATTCTGTCCCATACTGCTCTGCATCTCTGCAAATTTGTACCACAGGATAAAATATAATAATTTATCTTCGATGTTGTATTTGATCAACTCGATTTTCTTTAAGGTAGTTTAGAACATCTTTCTCGGAAAAACGAATAACGCCGCTTATCTTGTAGAAGGGAATCTTTCGACTATCAACGACCCGGTAGGCTGTTTTTTTAGAAATACTAAATAGTTCACTCAGATCTTTAATTGATAATAATTTTAAATTGTTTAGTGTTTCTTCTCTCATACTTGCATTTTACATCAAAAAATATAAGTTAGAAATAACTTAAGTATTTACTATTGAGCACGCAATTATTTATTCCTCTCTTCCTACAATGTCCAGGCAAATCTGGTGCCTTAATTGTGCCTAAAGAGAGGGTAAAACTGACTATTTATGTCAATGTTTGACTAAAGTGAAGATGATTGGTATTATAGTATTTGTCCAATGATTACGCTGTTTTGCTTAATTTAATGGACTATGGAGAGGTGGCTGAGCGGCTGAAAGCGGCAGGTTGCTAACCTGTTATAGGAGTTTATTCTCTTATCGAGGGTTCGAATCCCTCCTTCTCCGCATAAAAAATAAAATGACCTGTTTAGGTCATTTTATTTTTTACACGAAGGGGATTCGAACAGGATTGATTGAGCTAGTCGGCGGTCAGCAGACCGACGACGCAGCGAACGTCGAACGAAGCTCCGGGGGAGCTTCGATCGCAATCCCTGGACAACGAATGAATGAGCGACGGCGAGTGAATGAGGCGGAAATCCCTCCTTCTCCGCAACATCGTACTAACACGAGGTACTGGGAAACAGAGCTTATTTTAGCTCTGTTTTTATTTTATTATAATATTTTATATTTAAGATTATCATTGATTTGACTCTTAATTTAATGTGTATAGTTACTTTATAATACAAATTAAGTTAATGTGTGTTAAAATTAAAGCATGAGCAAAGAATCAAGTTAAATATATGACAAAGCCAGAATTAAAAATAAAATTAGAATTTATCAGCGGCTTAAAGGATATTGTTATAAATGAAATCAGACAATTTCCTATTTTAAATATCATTAAAATAGAGGAAAGTTTTATTCATTTAGATTTTATACAAGACATCTCGTTATTAAAAGACCTTAGAAGTATTTTAAGGGCTTTTATTATTATTGAGAGTTATAATTATAATCCACCATATATTGCCAATCATAAATCAATTATTGGTGATATAGTTTCAATGATCACCAAGGAAGATGATAGTTTTGAAACTTTTAAAATAATTTGTGCTGGTTCGGATTCACTAGTTATACAGAGTATTTCTGATTATATACAAAGCACATATAGTTTGACAGAAAATGAAGATGCAGACATGAAAATCCATATAATCAAAAAAGATGGAACATGGGAAGTTGGTGCTCAAATCTCTCCAAAACCTTTATCGGTTAGAAGTTATAAAATAAGAGACATGGAAGGGGCTATGAATCCAACAATTGCCTATGCTGTAAATTCATTGTGCGGTTTAGAGAGTATTGAGTCGTATCTAAATATTTTTTCAGGTAGTGCTACCTTATTGATTGAAGCCGGTCAATGCTATAAAAATATAAAACAACTTATTGGTTTTGATAATAATAAAGAAACCCTTTCTTTGTCTATGAAAAATATTAGAGAGGCTGGGTTAATAAGAACAATTAAAGTTAAAGAAGCTGATATATTTGATAAACCATCATTGGGCATGTTTGATGTTATTACTGCAGATTTGCCATTTGGCATTCTAGTGTCAAAATTTGAAAATTTAGAAACTTTATATCAGAGTTTTATTGAATATTCTCAGAAAACTTTAAAAGATAAGGGCATCCTTGTCATCTATACTGTTAAAAGTGATATGTTGAAAAAAATCATTAAACAATCAGAATTTAAGATAATTAATAGTTTAAAATTAGAATTGATTACCTCATCTAAAGCTTTCATCTATCCTTCAATTTTTGTTTGTAAGCGTAAAAAGTATGATAAAAATTTATTTATTTAATAAATATGGAAAAATACAATAAAATATACTCAGCTTCTAACGATAAAACTGAAATTAGACTTAGTCCAAGTTTAAAACTTGTTTGGGAAAGTTTTCCTTCTAATGGCCATATTCTTGATTTAGGTTGTGGACAGGGACACGACTCATTATATTTAGCCAAAAAAAGATTTAAAGTTACAGCGATTGATAGCGCCAATGTCGCCATTGACCAAATTAAGGCAAAAAAAGAAGAATTTAAACTAGATAATTTAGAATTAATTTGTGGTGATACTAAAGATTTCATTATCGAAGAAGATAAATATCAAGTAATTATTTGTCGGCATGTCTTAAATTTTTTAAACAAGGAAAATGCTCTAGAGCTAGTAGAAAATATAAAAAATAAAATAAAAGTTAACTCTTATATTATTATTGAATTATTTACAAAAAATGATCCTAGTTTCAGTTCCGATAGGAAGTTTGCTAGTTATTTTGAAGAACAGGAATTATTAAAAATCTTTTACGATTATAAAATAATTTATTATTTGGAAAACATTATTTTAGATCCAGGACATCCTGGTCATACTGCACCGCATAAACACGGAATTGCTCGAATAATTGCTAAAAAGTAGTTTTTATTAAAATAATTGGCAGTTTACTTCAGATTAGTTAAAATAGCGTTTATAATACCTCGCAGATTAAAAATAACTTAAACTAGTATGATAAGAAATATTAAAGAAGAAGACTTAGTGACATGTGCTAATGTCTTACAAGAGGCCTACGGCAAATCTCCTTACGATGAGTTATTTGTTGGTGATAATGCCTATAAATATATTTTAGAAAAATATAATAATTGTAAAAATGATAGCTTTGTATTTGTTAATGATAATTTGGAAATACTGGGATTTATATTTTTAAAACTCTCGACTTGGAGTAATGGACCACAAGCAATTTTAGAAGAGATAGTGGTCAGCCCTTTAAATCAAAATACCGGTATTGGTAAAGAGCTAATGAATTATTCTCGTGATTATTTAAATTAAAAAGGTGTTAAATCCGTAATGCTTTGGGCTAAAAATAATGAGCGCTTATTAAACTTTTATAAAAAAAATGGATTTTCGAGAGCTGACGACTTTATAGTTATGTTTACGAATCTTGATTAGTTAGCATTTCAGCCTCATCCCAACCTCTCCGTATGCACAAAAGAACGGCATAATTTAATTTCATCCTATTTTTCTATACTTAGCCTGTTCGTGAATAAATAACCCTTTAAAAATCGGGTTATTTTTGTTAAAATAGATTATAGAGACTTATCTATTTTTATTTTTTCTAAATGCCTACTTCACAAATTGAAACAAGCGCAGAAATTTGCGACTTAGTGAGTATGATAAAAACTCCAGTTACGAGTGAGAGTTTAATTACGCTTAGGAATTTAATGTACTCAAAATTAGAAATACGGCCATATAATGATTCGACTAGCGCAAATGAAAATAAAATCAGATGGACCCGAACCGCCGCCGAAATTCTTAAAGATGGTGCATTCAGTCGCTGAAATAAAGTTAAGTGATGGCTGGTACATTTTTGACATTGCCAATCTAGAGAGTAAACCGGAAAAGGGCGTAATTACAAAAGAAAGTCCATATAAAGATTATAAATTATGGCAAAAAGGAAGGGATGCTTGGGATTTAGGTTTAGCTAGCTACGAAGATATTTCTAAAATAATTTAATATTAGATTGAACTTATTGTATAAGTAAAAATTATTATGAAAAAGAAAGGCATTTATATTATAGTTAGTGTAGTATTTCTTATTATAATAGTTGTATTATTTTTAAAATTTGGGCAGGAACGAAAGTCTTCACGCCCGAATGATGATAAAGTCAATGGCGTAATCGTACCGGTAACTCAATTTACCTCAGCTTTACCTGATATTAAATGGTTCACTTATGAAAATTCATTATTAGGACTTTCCTTTAACTATCCGGAAAAAGCCGTCCCTAATAAATATTGGACAGCGCCTGATTATATTGGCGACAAAATTACCGCTACTCATATATTAACGAATGATGACGTTTTATATATTAGTTTAGCGGATAGCTCGTTTGATTCTGTTGAAACGAAATGGCAAAAAGATAAACAAGAGTATACAGGTAAGTCTCTCGATCCCTCTTGGCGAATGACGATTAAAAATGTTGCCGATGAAACTGCTCTTGGTGATTTTGTTAAAGAACAATATGGCGCAAGTTGCTCATATAAAAAAGTTGCTACTGAATTTTTAGACACATATAATATAATTATTGAAAGCGACGGGAAATCGTTAGACAAGTCACAGTGTCCAGTTAATTATGATTATTATATTAAGTACAGTCCCGTTAATCAGGTAGCTGTTTCTTGGAATACGTCTCAAGAATGCCAACTCGGTCTAAATTTAAATAATTGTTTTGATAAGCAAATAGCCGCTTCTTTTCATTTTATAAATAAAGAACCGCTAATTTATTCAGTTATTAACGCCTCGGTTTTAAAAGAGACTGAGATTTTTGATTTTACGCCTGAGCAATTAGAAACAATGGTCGCTGAATGCGGAACAAAACATAAGACCGGTTATTTTGATAACTTAGTCGATAGGTTTAACAGCTCCACAAAATTAATTTATAAATTTAAATATCAAGGTGCGAGTCAAGAACCCGACACCTTTATTGTTACCTTACTACCAAATCGTGCCGGCTATACCTCGCTCGATCAATTTAAGAATGATTTTGAAATGTGTGCAGTTGCTGGTGATGCTTATCCAATGAAATTAAATAATAAGTGGCTTCTTTTTATAAGTTCTTGTGAAAGCGGTTATGGTGATGATTCTGGCAATCCTATTGGTTGTGATGAAGTCAGAAAAAATGTAGAACCGAGTTTAAAGTTAAATTAATAAAACAATATGAGTATTTATTTTTTACATCCTCTCTTAAATATTTTATTTTTTGCGATACCGCTCGCACTATTTGAAATTAATGTTGAAAAAGCCCATGGCTGGGGAAGTGGCTGGTCAAAAGATAAATGGTATGCAAAATCAATTCTAAAAGGAACAAAAATTGGCGATGTAATGACAAAAATTACCAAGCTCGAACCGCCTTTAAATTATCATTTAATTTTATCCTATTTAGTTTTTGGCGGAGTTTTTATTCTTGAATATATATTTGGGACGAGAAACATTTTTCTCGTTCTCGGTAGTTTTTTTACAACGCTACTTTTTGCAGATTTCACCTGGTTTATTTGTAATTGGTATTTTGATTCTTGGACACAACTTTTAAAAGGCCCTAATGGTTCTATTTTTTGGCATAAGGATTGGGTGAAAATTTATAAGGATAAATATTTACCGACATCCTATTTTACTTGGCTCGCTTTAGCAATAATATTTTTAATTCTAGCAAAAGTTTTTGCCTAAATTAAAATAATGATAATTTTTTGAAACTGAGCGTATTACTTGTATAAGAATTAATCATTAATTATATGTTAAAAATAGGGGAAATGGCCCCAGAAATTGAGGCCGCTGATCAAAATGGAAAAAAACATAAACTTTCAAATTATTTAGGTAAATGGGTTCTATTATATTTTTACCCCAAAGATGACACTCCTGGTTGCACAGTTGAAGCCTGTTCGCTGCGCGACAACTTTCATCGCTTTAAGGAATCTGAGGTTACAATTCTTGGAGTCAGTACCGATTCCGTCGATAGTCATGATAAATTCGCTCAAAAATTCAATTTACCGTTTACGCTTTTATCGGATAGCGATAAAAAGATCGTTAAGGACTATGGCGCTGACGGTTTTACAAGAAGAATCTCTTATTTGATTGATCCCATTGGCCGTATTGCGAAGGCCTATGAAAAAGTAAAACCAGAGGAACACGCAGAGGAAGTTTTGCATGATATTGAGATGTTGAAGAAGTAATATTTAACTAGATAACGTCGATTAATGCTGTTTGCCATTAAATTATAATAAGTGCTTTTATACTAAATCATTTTAGTGTTTACAAAGGCACTTATTTTGTGATAGAGTAATTTTGTAGAAATATTAGGAGAGGTGCCAGAGCGGTCGAATGGAACAGTCTTGAAAACTGTCGTCGGTGCAAGCTGACCGTGGGTTCGAATCCCACCCTCTCCGCAGTTTGTAAATAGCCCTGAATTGAACTGGGCCCCAGAAAGTAGACATATATAAATGTTTACTTTTTTTGTAGATAAAACAGGGGTATAATTTTAATAATTAATTAAACTAGTAAATAATATGTTTAGCCAAGAACAAATAGAAGAGTTACTAAAAAATAATAATGTCATTCGTTGCAGCCCTAAATCAATCACATATTGTCAGGACTTCAAACTGCGTGCAGTAAAACAACATTTAGATGATGGCCTCGGACCAAATCTAATATTTAAACAAGCGGGTTTTGATTTAAATTTAATTGGTAAATCAAAACCAAAAGCCTGTCTGTACTGTTGGGAAAAAATATATGTCAAAAGAGGTGGCGAAGCCCTGCTAAAAGAAAACCGTGGAGGTCCGGGAACTAAAAGACCGCGACCGAAAATCCCTGATACTAATATTGAGTATCTCAAGACTAAAATTGCATATCTCGAAGCGTAAAACGATTTTTTAGCCAAACTCCGGGGACTAAAAAGGGAGTAAAACTTAGACCCAAACAAAAATACAAAATAATTAGTAAACTAGATAGAAGCATTAATGATCTTTGTAAAATTGCTGGTGTATCTCGAAGTGGGTATTATCGCTGGTGTAGAAACAGTAATGATGACAGGGATAAAAATGATTATTTAATTATAAAAGAGATTTTTGAAAGAGGACGGAAGAAGTTAGGCTGGCGCCCAATTCAAATGCAGTTAAATTCCAATTATGGGATAATAATTAATCACAAAAAGATAAAAAGAATAATGCGAGAGAAAAAATTAACAACAGTAATTAGAAGAAAAAACCCATATCGGGATATAATGAAAAAAACTCAAGAGCATCGCACATTCAATAATATTTTAGCGAGGAATTTTCATCAGAACATTCCTGGAAAAGTACTTTGTACTGATATCACCTATTTGTATTATGGGCAGAGTCAGAAGGCATATTTGTCGGCCGTTAAAGATATTGCTAGTAGAGAAATAGTTAGCTGGCAGTTGTCTAGCAATTTAACTATGGAATTTGTTTTAGATTCAATCAACAATTTAGAAAGTATTAGAACAATAGCGGGAGAAACAATTATCCATTCTGACCAGGGATTCCATTATACCAGTCCTGAGTTCATCACTAGGGTTAAATCCTTGGGGCTACGACAATCTATGTCACGGAAGGGTAATTGCATCGACAATGCCCCAATGGAATCGTTCTTTGGTCATTTAAAAGATGACATAAATTGCAAAGACGCTAAGACTTTCAGCGAACTGAATGATATAATTAATGAATATATGGGGTATTATAATAAAGAACGTTATCAATGGGATATACAAAAAATGACTCCGGTTGAATACCGAAATCATCTTTTAACCCAACAAACTTAGGTCCTTTTTATTTGGTGTCTACTAAATAGGGCCCAGTTCAGAAATAGGGGTTATTTTTAATAGGGAGAATTGAACTTTGGACTGAGTGATGCTAATATTAAAGTATAATTCATTTTTAGATAATATGAAAAAAATACTAGTTTTGTCTTTTTTACTGTTACTTTTACTATCCGGCTGTTCTAACATCTATAAATTACCAAACAGCATAGCTCCAGTTAAAAATGTCGAAAATAGCAAGCCGGTATTATTGCTTGATGCTTCCAAGGTGTTGCCGAAGGATATGAAAATAATTTCAAGTGAAGCAACTACGTATATTCTTGAGGGTGAACATAAGGGAATTAAATTTAAAGTAGGGATTAACCTTGTGCTTCGGCCAGATGGTCAATGTATTAAAGAAGACTCTTATTATAATAGTAAAACGAAGACAGGAGGAGCGGGTTTTTATTCAATTTCGTTAAGTGACCATAAAAGCGGAAACTTTCAGCTCTATTATTGCGACCCCGCCATAATAATTGATGGCTTTTCTATTCCTAATATTTCTGGCGAGATTCAGGACTTGTACGGTGAGCCTAGCCAACCCTCAATAATTGATCATTATTCAGCTGAACAAGCTTTACTCGGCGCCATGTCAACGATAAAAAATAATTTTTATAATCAGATATATTTTGCTCAAAATCCTAAATATTCTTCAGAAGAGTTAGATAAATATGGCAAAGTATTAGAGAAAATTTTTACCCATAAATGCTTAATGCCAAAGTACAATAATCAAAGTTTGCTTAACACGGGACCAAATGCTGGGGGCTGCTCTCCAATTTTTTGGCAAAATGATAATCAAAACTATAATATTAAAAAAGGTTTTCTTAGCCTTTTAACAGCTCCTGGATGTAAGGAAAACTACGTTGGAAATTATTTGTTGGATCTTTCGTTAAATACTGATTTATTTAAAGAAGATAAATTTATTAAGGATTTATCATGCGCTGGTAAAATCACAATAGAAAAAGGGTACAATACCCCTTATTAGACTTTAAGGCTAAGGACTATGAAGTTGTAGATTACCATTCCAACCTCGTCCCACCCTCTCCGCATACAAAAAAACAACCAATTTGGTTGTTTTATTTTTACACGAAGGGGATTCGAACAAGCGGCGAGCGAGATAATAGGAGGAGCGTGTAGCGACGACTATTAATCGAGCGACGATAAGCGCGAGCGAGCGCAGCGCTTAGCGGTCGCTCTGGACATTGAGCTTTCTGATAAGAAAGCGAGCGCGGAAATCCCACCCTCTCCGCTTAAAAGATAAAATAAATATAAAATATAACTCATTTTTTATAAAAGAATTTAACTTCAGAACATGTTATACTTGTAATATGTTAGAAGAAAAACGAAATAAATTAACTCAAGAGAAAAAAAATCAAATCTGGAAGAAATGGTGGTTTTGGACAATCATTATTTTAGTATTAATAATCATTCTACCTAAATCACCGGAGCAAATAAAAGATAAACCTGCGAAACAGGAAATTGAAATTAAGGTTTATCCGAGCGAAAATAAACTAGCACCCTCTGTAAATGATGTGATACTAGAAACTACTGCGACCACTGACGAGACGCTAAAAACTGTCAGCCGCTCTAGTGAATTAAATCCTGTTAATACAGATGCTCTATATAAAGTAATTAGCGTCGTTGATGGTGATACAATTAAAGTTAGTATTGACGGTAAAACTGAAACGCTGAGGCTGATAGGAATTGATACACCAGAAACAGTTGATCCTCGAAAACCAGTCCAATGTTTTGCAGTCGAGGCAAGTAAAAAAGCCAAAGAGATATTAACGGGAAAGAATGTTAGGCTTGAAGCTGACCGTACTCAAGGTGAAAGAGATAAGTACAATCGATTATTAAGATATGTATTTTTAGAGGACGGAACCCTTTACAATAAATTGATGATTTCAGAAGGGTATGCTCACGAGTACACCTATCAGAGTAATCCCTATAAATATCAGGAAGACTTTATAAAGGCCGAAAGACAAGCAAGAGAACAGGGCACAGGTTTGTGGGGTATTAATACCTGTAATGGCGATACTACCAAGGCGGCAACTTTTGTAAATAATAACGTCGTTATATCTACCAACGAATCTATATCTACCAACGAACCGCAAGTGAAGAAAAGTAAATCTAGTATTTGCCATGAAAAGGGCACGACCTATTATAGTAAAACTACTAATTTTCAACCGTTTAACTCAATACAAGAATGTTTAGATAGTGGAGGAAGATTGCCATTGCGGTAGTTAAAATTTCTTAACTCTTTCCAGCCTTACCATTTAACTTATGGAAATAAAAAAGTTCACAATAAATAAGGCCACCTTTATAAGGTGACCTTTTTTCTTTTTTACTTTGATTAATTCATTTAAAATTATTTTTTTAAATAAAGTCCGTATTTTTTCAGAACTTTTTTTATGTCGTTAAGAGACTTCCTTCCGAGATTGCGAAACTTAAGTAAATCACTTTCTCTGTAACTGCATAATTCCGACAGGAATAAAATTTCGCCGGTCCGGAAGACACTTTGAGTACGAGCCGAGAAATTTACATCCGCTACTCGAAGTTTAGTTATGTCTGTCGTCGTTATTTTTTCCAGTAACGATTTTGGGCTTTCGGCAGGAAGTAATTTAGAAACTGTATTCCAAGTAAGAGGGAAGGCGAGCAGGATTTCGAGTCGGCGCTGGTTTTTTAAACGACGAATTACTTTATGAAATATTTGACTGATACGAGACCTCGTTTTTCCAAGTTTTTTTCCGATTTCTTGAAGGGAAGATTCCTTGCAATTAATTCCGAAACTCATTTTAATAACACTAAGCTCAGCTTCATTTAAGGTTGGAAATATAAACTCTTCTATTCTGCGAACGACATCAAATTCAAACACAGGCGCGATGTTTGGTCTTATTTTCTGGCTGAAATGATCAATAATTATATTTATTGTTTCATCTTGCCAGCTATTTAGACTTTGCTTTTTAATTGCTACATCATCGCTTACAGCTAAAACTCGTAGATAATTTTGCCACAAATTTTTATATGTGTTAGGTTGATGACTTAGAAGATCAGAACCCGGATTTAAATATTCCAGGAGTCTTTGATAACCTAGGGGTATTTTCGTGCTGAAACCCGGTTTGCTTAAGGCTCTTAATGGTCGACAGACATGAGCTAAAATCTGCATTACTTTTTCTATTTGCAAAATAGTTTCCAGACTGCTTATTAGCTGATCTTTAGAAATTAATACCAAATGTTTTCCTGGTATCTCTTTCATTAACCCTAACTTTGCATAATTTGAGGCAAGCTGGGACCAGTTTCTGTTTGGATTTGAAATGAGGTTTGGCCAAACACCTTCGGCTTTTAGTTTTTTACAATAGTTATAAATCGTTGCTGGACTAATTTTTAGATAGTCCTGGATTACCATATTTGGCATACCCAGATTTACTAATTCGAGAAAGATTTCTTTGTTTTTCTGGTACTTTCGATTGTCGTTCATTTTCGCTTGTTTTTGGGTTTATACTATTTTTGATTTTTAAATAACAAAATTGTGAAATAGTAATTTAACATTTTGAGTAGGATAAGTCAATAATTGAAGATTATGAACATTTTTATTTTATGAGCGCCTAGGATTTTCTTAAATTGACATTTAGATAAATTAATAATAGGATT
The DNA here is from genome assembly GCA_038245255.1 of Patescibacteria group bacterium. Lineage (GTDB taxonomy): Bacteria > Patescibacteriota > Patescibacteriia > Patescibacteriales > UBA12465 > UBA12465. Next base: position 11,356 of record JBBRSQ010000009.1, read on the forward strand.
CGTTTAATTAGAACATTTAAAATTAATCGATCTAAAATAGGAGGCCAGAATGGAAAAAGTTAAAGTTTATGTTGGTTGTTCACTGACACATGCGCCAGCCGAATTTCGTCAGGCGGTCGAAGATTTAAAAATTAAATTAAGAGAGATTTGCGAGGTGCTTGAATTTAAGGGATTGTCAGACGACCATTTGCCCAACGATGTATACCGGCATGATATCCTCGGATGTGTATGTGAATGTGAATTATTGGTTGCAATTTGTGATTATCCATCCCTCGGTCTTGGCTGGGAGATGGCTGTTCAATCGGAAAAAAGAGCTATGCCGGTCTTAGCGGTTGCGCATCTGAGCTCTAAGGTTTCAAAACTTGTTCTTGACCCCCAGCTACCGGGATATGAATTTCATCGTTACATAAATCTTGTCGATGATGTTTATATGATGGTCGAAGAAAGAATTAGAATTTATGAATAAAATTTGTTTATCGATTAAGCACCCATGCAATTAGCATGGGTTTTTTATTTACATTTTTAAATAAGAAAAAAGAGCTTTATAATAAAGCTCTTTGGTTTTTTGTTTTTGTTTTTTTTAAGCAATTTTTGCTTTTAATTTATTTTGGAAAATTTCTCTAAAGAGAAGACCCGCGCCAATCATGGCAAAATAGGATATACCTATAATTAACCAAGCTTGTGATTGCCATTGTTCGCGTAGTGCTCGTACGATCAGTAAGCCCTGACCTTGCACCATTGCTTCATGGAAATTAGGCAAGAAATGTAAGGCGGAGTCGAGTGCTGATAACATCCACATGTTCGCAAAAGGGAACACGAGAATGTAAAACATGGCTTTACCCCAAAATGGAATATCGGTTTGAAAGCCGAAGTGATTGAGCAGGCCGGATGGCATTGCGAATTGGAGGAGGAAAAAGGGTAGAATGAAAGCTATGCATCCCATAAGCGCGATCAAGTCTAGAGTTTGGTTTTTTCCCTTGAAAACCAAGAGATTAATCAGTGTGCAGATAATTAAGGCGCTAATGCCAATAATTGTTAATGTTGAGGCGTTAAGGCTTAACCAGTCAGCGAAATTCTTTTTCGTTTTCATCGTTTTTGGGTTTGGGTTTATGTTAAAGTTCAGGTTTTATGAATAAATTATATCATATTTAACCTATTTTGTCAATAGAGATGATATTTATTGCGTTTTATATAAAAAAATAGTCCGCTCGGGACTATTTTTTAGGTTTCGCTAATTAAATTAATTTATTTTTTTGAGTCTTACTTATTCCAAAGCGCATTAAAGGCGGCTGAGGCATCTTCGTCACTTGCGCCCGGATTATCTTTTTTATATTTTTGAACCCATTCATCAAGCGCTTTAAGATTTTTGTCATATGCCGCCGGACCGTCTTTGTAGTTTTCTCTCTCGTGAACAAAGCGACTAAAGTCGTCAAATTTTTTGTCGAAAATTATTCTTATGGCTAAAAGAAAAACGATGATACTTAAACCAATTATTAGCGCGTTTTTAAGTTTATTATTCATATATTTATTGTGTCTTAAGTATAGCACGCGCCGAAATGGTCAACAATGAATTAACTAGCCAATAAGTTAAAGTCAATTTTGTGCTATAATGAAGTTATTAGTAAACATTAAATTATATGGAACAGCTAAATGAGGTCGCATATCCAAAATCTAAGGAATCTTTTCCAAAAACAGATAGTCTTATTAATTCTTTAGAAAATTTTAATGAAAAAGAAAGAAAGTCCGTCGGAGAAATTTTGAAATTTGCCGGCGTCGGTGATAAGGATGTCTATAACATTTCCGCGCCGTTTAAAGTCGGTGATAAAAATTATATTATGGGTCGCGTCGAATCGCAATTAACCAGTACTGACGTCGTTACCTGTTTTTTTCTTAAACAAGACGGTGTTTGGCGACCGGATTTAAGTATGCCGGTATTTAAACTCGAAGATCCATTTATTACAAAAGTCGGAGAGGATATGATTTTAGGTGGAGTTGAAACGCGACCAATAGTTAATGATGATAATACGCCTGGAGTCGGATACAAAACAGTATTTTATCGCGGAGAAAACTTACAAGATCTAAAAAGATTTAGTGAAGGTCCTGATGGCATGAAAGATATTAGATTAATAGAATTAGTGAATCATAAAATTGGTGTTTTCACGCGGCCTCAAGGTGAAGTTGGTGGGCGCGGTAAAATTGGTTTTACAAAATTAGATGCTATTGAAGATCTTAATCCTGAAAATATTTCAAACGCGAAAATAATTGAAGGACAATTTACAGAAATGGAATGGGGCGGCATTAATTGGGCTTGTCCTCTTGAAAATGGAAACATTGGCGCTCTCGGTCATATTGCTAGGCAAGATGAAGACGGGAAGAAATATTACAGTGCGATGAGTTTTAAATTTAATCCGGAAACCGGTGAGGCGTCACCATTAAAAATTATTGCCTCAAGAGAAAACTTTCCTAAAGAAGGTGTTCGTGAAGCTAAGCGTGCAGATTTAGAAGATATTGTTTTTCCGGGTGGGCTAACAATAAATGATAATCAGACAGCGACTCTTTACGCTGGTTTAAGTGACTCTGTTTCTGGGTTAATGGATATGCCGAACCCGTTTGCGGAAAATTAGAATACTTTTTTATATTTTTAAAACACTTTTTAAAAAAATTGCGCGATTAAAGAAAATCGCGCGATTTTTTGCTTAGTTTAGGCGTATTAGTGTTTATATAAAACAATTATCAATTAAATATATGGAAAAAGATATAAATGAAGAAGAAATAAATAAAAAAGAAATAAGTCCTGATGAAAGAGATTCTAATAATATTAGTAAAGAGAATTGGCTTAATGAACATGGGAGCCCTGATTATAGTTATCTTAAACATTTAGCTGCTCGGGGAACGCCGGAAGCTGAGGACGAACTAAGGCAAATCGCTAGTGACATGGACATTGAAAATTATGAAAATATTCCTGTTCCGGAGTTAATGGAGAAAATTAGACTAGCCGATAATGTTTATGAAGATGATGAAAACCGCCATGTTAGGAGTTAATTTTAGGTAGCTCTAAAAATATGATTAAGTATCAATATAAAAACGCGAAATTACTTTTTATCGGTATTAATCCGCACCCGGGATCGGCTTCGCGAGGAATTCCATTTTCAAATAATAAATTATTGTGGTATTTATTTTTGCGCGCTGGTTTAATTAAGGAAACAATGGAAGATCTTAAAAGCGATGTTAAATTAAAAAAAATATATCGAGATAAATTTAATAAAGTTTATAGTCTCGGTTTAGTAAATATAATTGATCGCCCAACGCGAGATATTACTTTGCTTGAAAAAGGGGAAGAGAAAAAAGGGCGATTAAAAATTGAAAAAATTATTAAAACACAAAAACCAAAAATAGTTTGCTTTATCGGAAAAGTGTCTTATGAAAAATATGTTGATTCAAAAAAATTTGATTTTGGTTGGCAGGATGATATCTTTGGAGCCAAGGTTTATGTTATGCATTTTCCCTTACGTGGCCCCGCGGATGTTCGCGTTGCCGAACTAAAGACGGTTGCTAAAGTTGCATTTTCAAATAATGTTAATAAAATAAAAATATGAATAGGATTATTTTAGCCATTTCTGGGAGTTTGCGCAAAGAGTCGATAACGATGAAGTTATTGAAAGCTTTTGGTGAGCGGGCACCGGAGGGGATTGAGTTTCGTATCGCTGATATTAGTGAGCTACCAATTTTTAATCAAGATTTAGAATTACCGGAACCAGATTTTTTATTAAAATTTAAGGAGCAAATTAAACCGGCGGACGCTATTTTATTAGTGACGCCCGAGTATAATCGCTCAATTCCACCAGTCTTAAAAAATGCGCTCGATTGGGCGTCGCGACCACAAGCTCGACCGGGTCACGGAATTTGGGGCGGAAAACCGGCGGCAATTGCTGGCGTGAGTCCCTATAGTCTCGGTGCTTTTGGGGCTGTTCATCATTTGCGCCAGGTGCTAACCTACCTTAATATGCCGACGATGCAGCAGCCGGAGTTTTATTTAAGCCAAACCGCGGAAAAGTTTAATGAAGAAGGCAAGCTTATTGATGAAGTTACAATTAAACATATTGATGATTTTTGGACTGAGTTTATTTCTTTTATTGATAAATTTAGCTCGACTTTCGCAAAATAAGATTAGAAGAAGATTAGAATAAAACAGCTAAACTTAGCGTATTAATTGAATCTCCGATTGATATTTAATACTAATATAAACTGTATGATTAAAAATATAAAATTACTAAAAAAAGAAACAGTCGCTAACGAAACAATGGCCTTCTATTTTGAAAAACCTGAAGATTTAGTTTTTCGGGCCGGGCAGTTTGCTGACTTTACGCTTATTAATCCCGTTGAAACCGATGCTGAGGGTAATACTCGTGGCTTTTCCTTTGTGCAGGCGCCCTTTGAAAAAGACTTAGTTTTCGCTACTCGCATGCGCGATACTGCGTTTAAACGAGTCTTGCAAAATTTGCCAATTGGTGCTGAAATAAAGCTCGATGGCCCTTATGGAGATTTTAGATTACATAATGCCGAAACGACGCCAGCGGTATTCATTATTGGCGGTATCGGGGTTACACCAGTTCGCAGTATGATCGCTCAAGCGACTCACGACAAAACGAAACACGAAATAATTTTAATTCACTCTAGTCACACTCCTGACGATCTTCCTTTTAAAGCTGACTTTGAAAAATTTGCTAAAGAAAATCCTAATTTTACATATGTACAAGTTGCCTCAAGCTCAGCCCCGGCTGATTGGCAGGGAGAGCGCGGGCATGTAAATGAAGAGATGGTAAAAAAGTACGTTAAAAATATAGCCGAACCAAGTTTTTATCTGTCCGGTCCTGAAGGCATGGTTAAAACTATGCGTCAGTTAGTTATTGATATGGGAGCAAATGAAGATAATATTCGTACTGAAGAATTCACTGGATACTAAAAACTAAAACGAAAAGATATGAAAGAAAACATGGAAAATAAAATTGAAAAAAAAGCGGTACCGACATATGCTAAAGAACTTTGGTTTAGTGTAAGTAATGACGATTTGGAAAAATGGCACAGCGACTTAGAAGAACATAAAGTTAAGTCGACTGTTCGTTTAGGAGATCGTTCTTCGTCTGCTATAAATCCTAAAGGAAATTATGGCGCCGGGAAATATGTAAGCGTAAAACTTCAAAAAGAAGACGGTAGCTTTGATTCTTTTGAAAAAGAAGTGGTTATTATTTCTTCGGTCGCTAAAAAGATTAACGACATTCTGCCCTCTGATTTGGCTGGCACGCCCTTTGCGGATAAAACCAAAGAAGAGCTTCAACAACATCTTGAAGAAGTTTATAAGACTAAAACTAGTTCCGAGGATGTTGTTTCAGTCGTTAAATTTGAGTATCAAGAAGCACTAGAAAACACTTCGGATCTCATACGTACTGGTGTTCTTTCTTTAGCGGAGCAACCGGAAGAGAATGCTAAAAATCTGGACGCTAAGAGCTATGTTGTTCCTTTACTTGGACATGATTATCCGGCAAAAACAGCGGTGATGTGGAATGAGGCTTATAAAACATTTAACCTTGAAGTAAGTAATGCGATGGTAATTGGCGACCCTGATTTTTCTAAAGAAGTATTAGAGGTTTTTCGTAAAGACTCTAAATATCTTGGTGGTGGCGCTGGCGTTGGTTTTAAAGATGAGGTTATTAAATATTTAGATGAACTTGATGAGATGGCAAAAGCTATCGGGTCAGTAAATTTTATATTAAAAACTCCTGAAGGAAAGTTACGCGGATACAACACTGATGGTTTAGGTTATGCTAGTAGTCTTGAAGAAATGTTCAAAGAAAATGCCGAAAGTATTAAAGGGAAAAAAGGACTTATTCTAGGCGCGGGCGGAACAGGAAATGCAGTTGCTTTTGCACTTGCGCAAAGCGGGATGAAATTAATGATTTTAAATAGAACCGTGCAAAAAGCGCAAGATCTGGCTGAAAAAATAAATAAATATTTTGGTCAGAACTTAGCTGAATTTGGAGGCGAAGATAAAATTGCGGCTGAAGCTATGAAAGCTGACGCAGTAATTAATGTTTCGACTAAAGGCGCCGCTGGTGCTTTTGCAGATTATTCCGCACTCGCTCCGGCTGGCTTTCCTGCAAATTCCGAAAACATTGCCAAAAATTTAGCGGAAGCAAGCAAAGTACTAGGCTCGATTCCTAAAAATGCTATTTTAAGCGACATTGTTTTAACTGAAAAGGGAACTCCTTTTTTACGCTCAGCGCGAGAGAAAGGATTTAAAGTTCTTGACGGTGTCCCGATGGTAGTAAAACAAGGCGTTGAAGCATTTTGGATATTACACAGTGCTGATCTTGAGAAGCAGAATATTACGAAAGATCAGATTGCTGAGGTGATGAAAAAAGCGGCTGGTCTGTAAAATTTTTGTAAATTATTAATTAAATTATCAAGAATAAAGGAGGTTTAAAAAACCTTCTTTTTTATTAAATATTCACGCTTCTATATTGACATTTTATGAATTTAGAGTATCTTAAGGTAATACCTATATAGTAATTAATCAATTCCAGGAAAAATTAATTTTTACTAAATGCGTACTAATTTTACAATTTATTATTAAAGAATAACTATGGCAAGATATATTGGACCAAAATTAAGAAAACGTCAGCAGTTTGGGCTGGCGAGTGCAGATGAGAGTATTCGACGTAAAAACGTGAGACCAAAGAGAAAGTCGGATTATGGCTTAATTCTTGAGGAGAAACAGAAGTTAAAGTTTATCTACGGGATAATGGAGAAGCAAATGCGTCGTTATGCTGAAGAAGCATTTAAGAGCCGCAAAGATCCGCAAGTTGAGCTTTTGCAAAGAGTTGAAACTAGACTTGATAATGTTGTTTATCGTTTAGGTTTAGCACGGACAAGAGAACAGGCGCGACAGTTTGTTAATCACGGTCATATTTTAGTTGATGGTAAGAAATTAGACATTCCTTCTTATAAATTAAAATCTGGTCAAACAGTTAGTTTGCGCGATCGCATTTTTAAAAATAGAATGTTTAAAGAGCAGATTGTTGAAAATCGAAATAATGCTGAGGCCGCGACATTTTTGTTATTTACGGACGATGGGGGCAGATTTTTAGATGCACCTAAAGCTGGCGAATTACCAAAGAATATTGATATGGCAAAAGTTATGGAATTTTATCATAAGATACTGTAAAAATAAGATACCTCAGTCGCAGAAACAGCCTTTCTCTAAAAGGCTGTTTTTTGTTGTTTTTTAAGCAAATTAAGGTTATAATTTTTAGACGATAAAGAATTCCTAAAAACTTAATGTAAATTATATGTCACATGAAATAGAAGCCGAATTTGTTGCCGACTGGGGGAATGAGTTAACTCAGTGTAAAAACTGTACAAGTTTCGCGATTGGCGATGGTCAATGTTTTTGTAATGAAAGTAAAACTGAAATACCACCGACCGGTCATTGTAATTTTTTTCAATCACACGATTAAAAAACTTATATTATTTTATGAATTACCGCCGTTATCGCTTAAAAAGATTTTGGGGGCACATGTTTTCATTACCATTTATTTGGTTTCCTTTAATTGGCGTTTTATTTCTTGATCTCTTAGTGACTATTTATCAAGCAATCTGTTTTCCGATTTATCGAATTGAAAAAGTTAAACGCTCAGAATATATTTTGATAAACGATCGTAATCGGCTTGCATATTTAGAAATCCATGAAAAAGCGGGTTGTATGTATTGTGGTTATGTAAACGGGTTTCTTCTTTATGCTAAAGAAATTGCTGGCCGAACAGAAAAATACTGGTGTGGCGTCATGCATCAGGATAAACCTGGTTTTAAGGTTCAAGAAAGCCAAGTGAAACAGAATTTTTCTCTTTATGGTAGTGAAGCTGATTTCCATAAAAAGTATGACGAGCGGGAACCGATAGATAAGAAAAAGGAAAAACAACAAAGAATTGTAATGTTTATTCTAGGAGGTTTTTTTGGTCTGGTTCTAATTCTATTTTTGATTTTTCAAATTGTTAATCTTAAAAAAGCGCACAGTAGTTTTGAAAATTATTACGCTTTTAGAGGCTGTAAACAGTTAATTAGTAAAACCACTGACTACGGAATTTGCCAGGTTAAACCAGGTCTGATAATAAAAATTGTTAAATATGATAATCGCTGGTTTTTAGACGGTGATTTACCTTACGGTTTTTCTAATCTTTTCGGCTTCTAATTTTACCAGATTAAAGTTTTTATTTTCTATGTTAAATATATATTTGACGCGACACGGACAAGATGAGGATAATGTCCGCGGTATTCTTAATGGCCGTCGCAACGAAAAATTAACGGAAAAAGGAATAACTCAGGCGCAAGAATTAGCTAATCATATTAAAAGCAGTAATTTAATTTTTTCAGCGGTTTATTCATCGCCGCTTGAGCGCGCTTTAAAAACGGCTAAAATTATTACGGCGGCGTTGATGCTTGAATATCCGATAATTTTAGATAATTTAATTGAACGTGATTTTGGAATTATGACTGGACGGCTAGCTGCTGATATTGAAACGTTATGCGCACCAAATTTATTAAAAACGGAAACTATAAATTATTTTTTATCTCCACGAGGGGCCGAAACTTTTCCAGACTTAATTATTCGCGCTCATAAAATTTTAACTGAAATAAAGAAAAGGCATCAAGAAGGGAATATTCTTTTAGTAACGCATGGTGATATCGGAAAAATGATTTATGCGGCATATTATAATTTGAGCTGGGAGGATGTGATTAAACAATTTCATTTTGGAAATTCTGATTTATTAATTCTGTCACCTGATTCAAAAAGAGAAGATGCGCATTTTTTTAAAAATAAACAGTATAATGCCTAAAGTAAGCTAAAAATATTTAAAATTTAGCTAAAAATAAAATAAAAAGTGAGTATTGACAATAATAAGATAAAATAGTATTATTTAAGTAAGAGTAATTTAACAATAATTTCAAAAACCACAGTTTCAAAAACCACAAACGCTAACTAAAAAAAGGACGAAAAATGAAGAACTCGAAAAATGTTTACAGACAAAATCCTGAAGGTATTTGGGAAAAGAATGGGATCAAACTACAAAACGTCGCCCGTATCAAAGCGGATAAATGTTTTTGCTATCCTGAACTTAAGCGAATGATTCCGGGTCCAAATAAATTGGTGCGGTATGATTTGACTTCAGTTAAAAGGGATAAAAATATTTCCAGCGATGAGGTTTATTCCGAAAAAAATAACTTTAGTAGTGATATGTACACCGTTGAAGTTGTTGAACTTGATTGCCCAAGCGCTAAACCGGTTGCTTTTTGTCTCTCATTAATCGATTTCTGCGCTTTGCAGAAAAGTGAATTGATAGAACTTTATCACATGCCTAAAAAAGTTTTTGAAAAAATTGAAATCACTGCACACGTCGAGTCTCATGTTCCGAGAAATATGGAAGAAGAAATCACCGATATTTTTGCAGCGGAGCAGATTCCGATCCCCACGTCACCTTGTCTCACTTGGTGAACATCGTTCAATTGTTCATTGTTAAATCCTATCCAACCCTTAATCGCGTTAACGCGAAAAAAAACAAAAGAGAGTCTTTCAAAACTCTCTTTTTTATTATTTCACTTTATTATTTTTTTATTCAATGCAGCAATTAATAACTTTTTGAACAAGAGCGCCAAGTCGAGCACTTAAGCCGGATTTTTTTTGTTCGTTATTTTCTCCACTTGTTGCTAGTTTAACATCTTCTGGTTTATCTTTGACGCTGAGCGCCTCGTCACCTATTTTTTTTACAGCGCCAAGATCAACTAATTTCATGTTCAAACCCCAGAAAAGAGAGTAGAGGTCATAGGCTTTTTGAAACATTTCCGCAGCGTCTTCTTTTTTACCGTTACCCTGCGCTTTAGTGCCAACTTCCATTAAGCGATAGCTAGCCGCTAGTAAATGCTTAGAAATACACCATACCTCACCTTCATATTCCTTAATTATTCGTTTTAGTAATGACTTTCGCATTTCGCGGATTTCATTTAATAAGTCATAGTATTTCACGTTGCCGGTTTTAGCGCCGGTAAAAAAGAAATGTTCTTCGATACTAACTAGATTCATTATGGCGATAGTCAGATCTTGATCAGATGATAAATCAAGGGCATGGTCTTTTTTCATTTGATCAACTTTTTCGATCATTTCGTTTAAGCTCAAAATATTTTTTGACATATATTTATCAATTATTTAATTAGCGTTTATCTGACTAATATATAAAAAGCGAAACTTAGAATTATTAAAGCGCCAACCGGCCAGACAACCTTTTGAAAAGGGAAGTGAGCATGACCGTTATTTTTTTTCTTAATATCATCATACCAAAGAGTCGCACCCAGGAAACCAATACTACCAAAGATAATTCCTAAGACGAGTTTATCCAGACCAAATAATTTATTCCAAGGATGGCCAATAAAGTCTTTACTCATCAGCGGCCAAATTACCATTACGTAATAAATAATGGTAATTAAAATATCACGCAAATCTTTATTAATGAATTTCCAATCTTTTTTGTTAAGCCAGTTAATCGTCCAAGCAATCATCGCGACAATCATACCGCCTATCCAGACGCCAGCAATAGTATCATCAATTCCGAGGTATTCGCTTAAACCGAGACCAGCCCCGACAGCAATTATACAAACCGGGCAAATCGCCTTGGCCGGTAGGGCGAAGAAAACGAGTGAAGGAATAGTTATAAAAAATAATTTTTTCATTTATTTTATTTTAGCTGTAAAAAAATCAATTATTGGTTGATCGCCGAGTAGGCAATTAGTACCATCAAATAAAAAGGGCACACCGACGCCATTAGCTGTTTCTAAGCCGCATTGTTTAGCGGTGTTAATTAGTAGGGCGGCGTTATCTTTATTGTTATAAACTTCAAGCTCTTTAAAGCTAATTTTATTTCTAACATCATTACTATTTAAATAGTCGTCGACGTTTTTACAGTGTGGGCAAGTGTCACCATAAAATAAAATAATCCCGGCCGCGGTCGATTTATTAGTTAAGCGCCCGAGTGAAGCAATTAGTACAAAGAAAACAACAATACCGAGAACTATAAATAATGTTTTATATTTTTTCATATAATTTATCTATAAATAATAACATGTTTAGAGCGGACTCGACAATTATTAGATTATAACAAATGATCTGATTATTTAATTAATTTCGTTTCTGAATTTTTTCTAAAACTTCAGCGATAAACTTATCTTTAGTGATTTCTCTAGTTTCCATGGCGCCGCGATCGCGGACATTTAAATTAGTACTCTGCGCTTCTTTATCGCCAATAACGAGCATGTAAGGAACCTTTTCATTAACGGCTTTACGAATTTTATTGCCGACGGTTTCATTAGCGTCGTCAACTTCAACTCTAATACCAGTTGCTTTTAGTTCACTGGCTAATTTCTGACAGAAGGGAATATGAGCTTCGGAAACGGAAACTATTTTAACTTGTACGGCTGAAAACCAAACTGGAAAAGCACCCGAATAATGTTCAATAATTACGCCCATAAATCGCTCCATTGATCCTAGAATTGCGCGATGAATAACAACTGGTGTTTGAAATTCTCCCTGCGTGTCGGTGTAGTGAAGCTTGAAACGGAGCGGTAGTTGAAAATCAAGTTGAATAGTTGCTAGTTGCCATTGACGACCAATCGCATCTTTTACTTTTACATCAATTTTTGGTCCATAAAAAGCGCCATCACCTTCGTTTATTTTATACTCTAAACCAGCCTGGCTTAAAGCAGTTTTTAAATTATTCTCGGCCTCATCCCAAACACTTTTTTCACCAAGAAAACTTTCAGGGCGAGTAGAGAGATGAATTTCGTCAATTTCCAAATCAAATACTTTATAAATTTCTTTTACCTTCTCAAGTAGGGTAGAAATCTCCGATAGTATTTGATCGGGGCGACAAAAAATATGAGAATCGTCCTGAGATAAACTGCGAACACGAGTTAAACCCTGAAGAGTACCGGATTTTTCGTTTCGGTATAAAGTCGTTGTTTCCGCGAGACGTAAAGGTAAATCGCGATAAGAGTGAATATTATTTCTAAAAATTAACATATGGGCCGGACAATTCATCGGTTTAATTCCAAAATCACAATCGTCTTCAGCATGATGAAGAATAAACATATCTTCTTGATAGTGCTCCCAGTGACCGGATTCTTTCCAGAGATTAGCGTTCAGGAGGTGAGGGGTTCGGACTTCTTTATAACCTTCGCCATAAGAAAATTCACGGACGAATTTAATTAGCTCAGTTAACATCGTGAAGCCGTGCGGAAGAAAAAAAGGCATTCCTGGAGCATATTCGTGCATCATAAATAGATTTTGTTCCTTGCCGATTTTCCGGTGGTCTCTTTTTTCCGCTTCAAGCATCCGTCTTAAATAAGCATCGAGTTCGTCTTTAGTATCAAACGCTAAACCATAAATACGGGTCAGCATTTTATTTTTTTCATCACCGTGCCAATAGGCACCGGCTAATTTATCTAATTTATAAGAGCCAGGTTTTATTTGATTAGTATTTTCAATATGCGGTCCGCGACAAAGATCAGTAAATTTACCGACGCTATAGAAGCTAACAGTTTTTTCACCTTTAGCCTTAAGTCCCTCAAGTAAGTCGGCTTTATATATTTCTTTATTTGCTTGCGCTTCTTTTAAGGCCTCATCAATATTTTTTTCTGTTCGTTCAAATTTTAAATTCTGTTTAATCAAAAAAGCCATCTTTTTTTCAATGCTTTTTAAATCGGCTTCACTAATTTTAGTTTCAAAAAAGTCGATATCATAATAAAAACCAGTATCAATCGCGGGCCCAATAGCGAGTTGCGCGTTTGGCCAAAGTTCTTTAATCGCGGTTGCCATAATATGGGCTAAGCTATGGCGTTTTAATTCGATGTTTGCTTCTTTATTTATTTCTTCTTTCATATAATTAAATTATTTATTAACAAAAAAATCCCCTCCTAGTAAAAACAGAAAAACTGCTTTTACCGGGACGGGACTTTTGCTTTTCGCTTTGTCTCGCGGTTCCACCCGGCTTCCGAACAATAAATTATTGCGCGACGCTTTTTCTTGGCCTTAGGTTTTCACTCAGGGGACGAATTTCCCGACTAAGCTTGGTGAGCTCAGCAATCAGCCGTTGTTACCTTATTATAAACTACTTATGGTCTTTTGTAAATTAATTAGGGTTTTTCACATTATTTTCTTAGCCTTTCGCTAAAACTAGCCCATAAACTGCGGCGGCGCCAGCGGCTTTTAGAACTCTAGCCGCTTCGTTTAAAGTAGTGCCGGTCGTTATGACATCATCAATTAAAATAATTGTTTGGCCGCTTAAACCTTGGCCGGTCCAGGAAAAAGCGGAGCTCATATTAACTAAGCGTTCCGATTCGTTTAAGCTTGCCTGCGGTTTTGAGTTTTTTAAGCGTTGTAAATCGAGATTTAATTTATAGTGAAAGTTATCATTAAAGTCGCGGGCAATTATTTCCGCCTGATTAAAACCGCGCCAGCGCCGGCGGGCTTTTGAGAGAGGAATCGGTATTACTAGATATGATTTTTCTGAGTCATTTATTTCAAGAGCCTGTTTTTTCCAAAATGAAATTAAAAAAGCCGCCAAAACATTTCCGAGCGGACTAATAAAATTATATTTATATTTTAAAATCAGGTTTTTTAAAATCGGGTCTTCGTAGTCACCAGCAATATATATTTTATCTAAATTTTGAATTATTAGATTAGAAGTTGCGTGCGCTAAATATTTTTCGTCGTTAAAACTAATTTTAGAAAAACAAGTATCACATAAATATTGACCTTCGCGTCCGCAATTCAAACATTCAATCGGGAAGAGAAGATCGAGAAAAAAATTACGGAGTTTTTTTAAGCGCCTGCCCATTAGCGAAGCTTTACTTTATAAATAGAGCCGGAGAATTTATCAGTAAAGTATGAATAATCTTGGTCGCTGCCGACAATTATTTGAGAAATGTTATAAGAACCATCAGGAACGGCAATTAATTTTTGGCTACCGGTTGTTAAATCAATTTTATATAAACTATCTTTTGTTTTATCAGCTAGCTCTGGAAAAAGTC
>JBBRSQ010000010.1:0-22309 GCA_038245255.1 Patescibacteria group bacterium
CATGTCACATACGGGATCACTGGCTGGATCTAACGCGGCCGTTAAAACAGGAATTGAAAGATCGGGAGCGATTTGGCTTGAGAGCTTAGAGGAGTTGTTTAATCTTTTATTAATATTTAGAAAAGAGTCTTGGCATAATCGTGGCGCTCAAGAATTATATGTTATTACTAATGCCGGTGGGATTGCAGTTCTAACTGTCGACGAAATTTCACGACAAAAATTACCCTTTGGTCGCTCTTGGGATTTATTTGGTGACGCCGATGCCGCGCGTTATGAAAACGGGCTTGAAATTATGTTAAGCGATAAGAAAATAAATAATCTTTTAGTTCTTCTTACTCCCCAGACTGCTACGGAGCCGATAAAAACAGCATTAGCAATAATTGCCGCCGCTAAGAAATATCCACATAAATTAATTATGGCTAGTTTTGTCGGTGGGGAGGTCGTAGCGAAAGCGCGCGACCTACTTGAAAAAAGTAATATTCCTAGTTTTGACTATCCTGAAGAAGCTGTCCGCAGCTTTAAGAAGCTGATCGATTATAAGCATACACTTGATACCATTAAACCTTATCAAGCTCCGAAGCGAAAAGCGAAAAAAGAAATTACAAACGTTGATTATCTAAAATCACTTGAGGTTTTACGTACTTATAAAATCCCGACCGTTAAGACTCAAAAATATAGTTCAGCTAAAATATCGTCTTATAAATTTCCAGTTGTTTTAAAAATAACGGGGCCAGACTTCATTCATAAATCTGATAAAAATGCAGTTGTTGTTAATATTAAAACCGAGAAAGCTTTACGAGAAAATGTGCGCAGTCTGGAAACACAAAATAAACGCGCATTAATAAATCCTGAAAACTATTTAATTATTCAAGAAATGTCTAGCCATTTTCAAGAAATAATTCTTGGCTTTAAACGTGATGAATCATTCGGGCCAATTATGATGGTTGGTTTGGGAGGAATTTATACTGAAGTTTTTAAGGAAGTTAAACTAGCGACTAGCGACTTAGATATTAAAACCGCCCAAGCACTTATTTCAACTTTAAAAATATATCCGATTTTAAATGGGGCTCGCGGACAAAAAAAGTATGACATAAAAAGCTTGGCTAGAGCGCTTGTAAATTTAGCGCGCTTCGCCAACGAGCATCCAGAAATAAAAGAATTTGATATTAATCCTCTTTTTGTTTACGAGCGTGGGGTCGCGGCCGCTGACGTTCGAATAATTATTTAAAGTAATTATGTATAAGCAGCAAAAAATTATAGTAGTTTTACCGGCCTATAACGCCGCCAAAACTTTGGCGTTGACCGTGGCTGATATTCCGGGCTTGGTAGATGAAATTATTTTAGTTGATGATTGTAGTCGTGATGAAACAGTTAGTGAAGCTAGGCGTCTTGGCCTATTTATTTATAAACATGAAAAGAATGGCGGTTACGGTGCTAATCAAAAGACTTGTTATCGTTTAGCACTAGAGCACGGGGCGGACATAGTTATTATGATTCATCCTGATTATCAATACGACCCGAAGTTAATTAAATTTTTTGCGGAATTTATTGGTGATGATTATTTTGACGTTATGTTGGGAACACGCATCCGCAGTCGCCGAGAGGCCTTAGAAGGGGGAATGCCGATGTATAAATATATCTCAAATCGTATTTTGAGCATTTTTGAAAATTTAGTGACAGGCTATAATTTGTCAGAGTGGCACACAGGGATGAGAGCTTATAAAAGAGAAGTTCTTGAAAAAATATCCTGGCAAAAAAATTCTGACGATTTCGTTTTCGATACTCAAGTTTTATTTCAAATCGTTCGTCGTCGTTATCGAATTGGTGAAATCCCGGCTCCAGTTCGATATTTTAAGGAAGCTTCAAGTATTAATTTTTCGCGAAGTTTAAAATATGGTCTTGGGACAGTTTGGGAAGGACTTAAGTATTTATTTTCAAAGTAAGATTTTTATTTAATCTAAAATATTTCTAAAATATGCTCAGAGGTTGGCGTCCTTATTTTATATTATTTGTTTTAGGATTTTTACTTTATGGTCAAAGTCTCTTTTTTAGTTTTTCTTATTTTGATGATCAGAGCTTAATTCTTAATAATGCTCCGATTCTAAGTAGTATAAAAAATGTCGGAGAGGTTTTTACAAATGATGCCTTTTTTTCGTCATCTAAATTTTATTATCGCCCAATTTTGAATTTATCATTTATGCTTGATATGCAGGTTGGCGGGACACTACCTTTTATTTATCATTTTGTAAATATTTTAATTCATATTCTGGTTGCGTTTTTAGTTTTTCGATTATTTATAAAACTAAATTATAAGCGTGAGTTAGCTTTTTTGTTTGCGACAATATTTTTAGTTCATCCAGTTTTAACCCAAGCTGTCGCCTGGATACCGGGTCGCAATGATTCACTCTTAGCGCTGTTTATTTTAGCCGCTTTTAACGCTTTTTTATCTTTCAAGGAGAATCCACAGCCACGATATTATATTGCCTACTTAGCGTATTTACTTTTAGCGCTCTTTACGAAAGAAACGGCCGCCATGTTACCGCTAGTTATAATTTTTTATATATTAATAGTAGCGCCGCGTAAATTCCTTAAGTCAGATAAGTACTTACTTATAATTGGTTCTTTAGCAATGGGCGTAGTTTGGTATTTATTTAGGCGCTTTGCTCTGGGGAGCGATCCAGTTACTATCAAAATATTAATTGACTCGGCACTACGAAATTTTCCGTCTATTCTGCTTAGTCTGGGTAAGGTTTTTCTACCTTTTAATTTAACCGTCTTGCCTATTTTGGCTGATTCTAAATATATTTATGGTTTAATCGCTTTACCACTTTTCGTTGTTGCTATTTATTATTCACGAAAAAAAAACTGGCGCAATCTGGGCCTTGGTGTTGTCTGGTTTTGTTTCTTCCTTTTTCCCTCACTTATTAGGCTTAACTTAGTTGATACGCCAGATTTTTTAGAGCATCGTCTTTACTTGCCGATTATTGGTATCTTTATAATTATTGCCGAAATAGATTGGATAAAAAATCTAGATTTCAGAAAAAAACTTATAAAGTCGGGCGCACTTTTAATAATTATTTTCTTTTTTATTTTAAGTTTTAATCATCTCCAAGTTTTTAAAGATAAAATAAGTTTTTGGCAGTCAGCTGTTAAGACTTCTCCTCATAGTGCTCTCGCCGCTCGTAACTTAGGGGCAATGTATTATCTTGATAATAATTACCCCCTAGCGCTAAAGAATACTAGACAGGCCTTAGTTTTAAATGAGACCGAAGCGATGGCGCATAATAATCTCGGACTTATTTATTTAGATCAGGAGAATTATGGACAGGCAGAGAAAGAGTTTAAAAAAGAATTAAGCCTATACCCGGATTATGATACGGCGCTAGTTAACCTCGGACGTTTGTATTATAAAGAGAAACGCTACGATGAGGCTAAGGAGCTCTGGGAGGCCGCTTTAAAGGCTAATCCACGCAATTATCAAGCTTATAGTAGCTTGCTAAATTTATCAAACCAGTTAAGATAATAGTATGTTTAAGAGACTTTTTGGCAAGCAAATAAACAGCATAACCATCGCGGCAGCGTTAGTGGCTTTGTCATCTTTAGCTTCGCGTTTTCTGGGTGTAATTCGTGACCGCATTTTAGCGGGTCAGTTTGGCGCCAGTACTACTTTAGATATTTATTATGCGGCTTTTCGAATTCCAGATTTAATCTTTAATTTGATAGTTTTAGGCGCCTTGTCGGCCGGCTTTGTTCCTATTTTTACATCACTAATTAAAGATTTTACTTGTTCAGAGAAAGAGAATTGTGATCCAAATAAAAAGAATCACGAGGCTTGGGGTTTGGCAAATAATGTTTTGAACTTTTTATTAGTTGGCTTGGCGGTGCTGTCGGCGATAGGAATTATTTTTGCGCCACTTTTAACTCGTTTGATTACTCCCGGATTTAACCCAGAAGAACAAGCCATTACATCCGCTTTAACTAGGATAATGTTTTTATCCCCTTTATTTTTAGGAATTTCTGGTATTTTAGGAGGAATATTACAGTCTTTTAAAAGATTTTTTATGTATTCGCTCGCCCCAATTTTCTATAACTTAGGAATCATTGTTGGGGCTCTTTATTTTGTTCAGTGGTGGGGTTTATACGGTTTAGCCTGGGGAGTTGTTCTAGGTGCGTTTTTACATATGGCCATTCAAATCCCGGTCGTTATGAGTTTAGGTTTCCGTTATAAAATAAAAATAATTTGGCGTGACATAAATACAATTAGAATCGGTAAAATGATGATTCCGCGAACTCTGAGTCTAGCAATTTCACAAATTAATTTAGTTGTGATTACAATCATTGCCTCAACTCTTCCCAGCGGGTCATTGTCTATATTTAATTTAGCCAATAATTTACAGTCTTTTCCCATTGGCATCTTTGGTATTTCTTTCGCGATTGCCGCTTTTCCGTCGCTGGCTGAACATGCATTTAATAAGGAGAAAATTACGGCTAATTTTTCTACGACCTTCAGACAAATTTTATTTTTTATTGTTCCCGCTACTGTTTTAATTATTACTCTGCGCGCGCAGATTATCCGAGTCGTCTTGGGAAGTGGAAATTTTGACTGGCAAGATACAATTTTAACGATGAATACGCTCGGTTTCTTTGCTTTAAGTTTATTTGCGCAGGCCACCATGCCCCTTTTAATTAGAGTTTTTTATGCCAGGCATAATTCCTCTACTCCTTTTTACCTTGGCTTATTTACAGTAGCGCTAAATATTGGTCTGTCATTCTTATTCGCCCCATCAATGGGCGTTGCCGGTTTGGCGCTAGCCTTTTCAATCGCTAATATCGTTAATTTCATTCTTTTGTGGGTATGGTTAAACGTCTCGCTTGGTAATTTGGACATTAGTAAAATCCTAGTT
The DNA here is from genome assembly GCA_038245255.1 of Patescibacteria group bacterium. Lineage (GTDB taxonomy): Bacteria > Patescibacteriota > Patescibacteriia > Patescibacteriales > UBA12465 > UBA12465. The sequence continues at coordinate 4,905 of JBBRSQ010000010.1, forward strand.
TCTGTGTTAAAATTCACTGTCAGCGCAATTGCGGCTGGCTTAGGCGCGCAAATGATGAAATCAATTATTTGGCCCGTTATTGATATGACAAAGTTTACCGGTGTTTTTGTACAGCTAGTTATGGCGGGAGGAATTGGTATTTTAATTTATATTATTAGCTGTTATTTATTTAAGAGTGAAGAATTGTTTGGTTTTTTGGCGGCGTTAAAGAATCGTCTACCCTTCAAAAAAATTAAAGTTGATGATCAGGGTGAAGCACGCGGAGTTTAATTAAGATTATCTATGTTAGAAATACAAAAAATTAGAAATTTCTGTATAATCGCTCATATTGATCACGGGAAATCAACTCTCGCTGATCGCATGTTAGAAATTACCGGAACAGTCGATAAACGGAAAATGAAGGCGCAAATTCTTGACGGCATGGACATTGAACGTGAACGGGGAATTACAATTAAATTACAACCGGTAACCATGGATTATAAAGGTTATAAGTTAGATTTAATTGACACTCCTGGCCATGTTGATTTCTCATACGAAGTTTCACGATCACTAGCGGCCGTTGAGACGGCTGTTTTGCTGGTTGATTGCACACAAGGAATTCAAGCCCAAACCCTAGCTAATTTATATTTAGCTATTGAGCAGAACTTAACAATCATTCCGGTTGTAAATAAAATTGATTTACCCGCTGCTGATATCGCTAAAACTAAACGTGAAATTATTAAATTATTAGGTTGCGAGGAAGATGATATTTTTTGTTGCTCGGGGAAAACAGGTGAAGGCGTTGCGGCTGTACTCGACGAAGTTATTAAGAAAGGTCAGTCACCCAAGGAAGTGAACGCTGAAGGGAGTGTGAATTATCCTCGTGCTTTAATTTTTGATTCAAAATATGATATTTATCGCGGCGTGGTTGCTTATGTCCGCGTGTTTAATGGCACAATTAAAAAAGGTGATAAAATTCGTTTAATGTCGATGCGCGTCGAAAGTGAGGTTCTCGATTGTGGTATTTTTAAGCCCGATTATTTTTCAACTCCCGAGCTTCATCCTGGTGAAATCGGCTACATTATTACTGGTTTTAAAACTGTCAGTGATTGCCGCGTCGGTGATACCATAACAGCCAACGTTGGCGTTAATCATTTTGCTGATGTTCAAGTTTTATCAGGCTACAAAGAAGTTAAGCCTATGGTTTTTGCTGGTATTTTTCCGCGCGAAGGTAATGATTTTAAAGAGCTCCGAGAAGCAATGGAGAAATTAAAATTGAATGACGCCGCTCTTTCGTATGAACCGGAAAGATCAGATGCACTTGGTTTCGGATTTCGTTGCGGATTTTTAGGTCTTCTTCATTTAGAAGTTTTTCAAGAAAGATTACGTCGTGAATACGATTTAGATTTAATCGTAACTGTTCCGAGCGTGGCTTATAAAATTTTAAAAAATAATGGTGAAGAAACAGTTATTCGCACGCCGCAACGCTTGCCCGATCCGACTCATATTGATATTATTGAGGAGCCTTGGGTAAGTCTTGATGTAATTGCCCCGAAAAGTTATATGGGTAATATTATTAAATTATCCCAAGAAAAACGAGCTATTTATAAAAATACTGAATATATTTCAGCTGAAAGCGACGAGCCTCGAGTAATTTTACATTATGAAATTCCCATGGCCGCGATTTTAACTGATTTTTATGATAAGATAAAAAGTGTTTCCGCTGGTTACGCTTCGATTAATTACGAATATCTTGACTATCGTCCGGCCGATGTTGTTCGTATGGATATATTAGTAGCCGAAGAACCGATTGAATCGCTTGCGACTATTGTTTATCGAGACGAGGCGATGCGGGAAGGGCGGGAAATAGTTGAAATTTTAAAAAACAATTTACCTCGGCAAATGTTTGCCATTAAAATACAGGCGGCTCTACACGGCAAGGTAATTGCTTCTGAAAAATTATCGGCCATGCGTAAAGATGTGACGGCAAAGCTATACGGCGGCGACGTTACGCGTAAACGTAAATTACTTGAAAAACAGAAAAAGGGAAAAAAGAAAATGATGGCCGCTGGTAAGGGAAGTGTTAATATTCCCGCTGATACTTTTGTTAAAATATTAAAAAGATAATATGAAAAGAAAAAAAGTTGTAAAAATTATTTGGACAGTTGTTTCAATAATAGTTGTTGGCTCAATGGTCGCTCTTTCGGCTGGTTCATTCTTTTATTAATTAAAATCCCCATATCTCGATGAAACAATGGCAAATTTCTCCTTTGGCCACTGCCGATTTTTTGAACGGATACCCGGAAATAAATCCGGTTCTTTTGCAATTGCTATTTAATCGTGGTTTAAAAAACAAGATAGATATCAAGGCTTTTTTAGACAGCGAGTTAACGCCAGAAAAAGTTTTAATAATCGGAGAAAATCCCGAGCACGCCTATTATGATCCTTTTTTATTTAAAAACATGGGGGCGATTGTTGATTCAATAATTTCACATATTAAAAAGGGTGATCCAATTGTTGTTTATGGAGATTATGATGCTGATGGGGTAACTTCATCGGTTATATTACTTGAGACTTTAAAAATTTTACATGCTACGGTCGAAGTTTATTTGCCTGACCGAGTTACGGAAGGTTATGGTTTAAATAAAATGGCGATTAATCAAATTGTTGCCTCTGGCTTTAAACTGCTGATAACCGTTGATAATGGTATTCGTAATCGTGAAGAAATCGCCTATGCAAAGAGCAAAGGCTTAGAAGTTATTGTTACCGACCACCATGTTTTGCCAGAAGATCCAAAAGATATTCCTGATTGTCTTTATATTGATCCGGCTGATAAAAGCGATAATTACCCGTGGCCATATTTAGCTGGCGTTGGTGTCGCTTTTAAATTAATTTGTGCACTTTTAACTAAAGCAAGCTTGCCAGAAAAGCAAAAACAATTAATACTCGAGAAAAGTTTAGATTTAGTCGCTGTGGGGACAGTCGCCGACATGGTTAGTCTTTTAGGAGAAAATCGCCTACTCGTAAAAAGTGGTTTAAAAATTTTAAATGTTAGTAAGCGGCTAGGTTTAAATGAGCTGATCAAAGCTTCAAAAATTAATACTACTCGGCAGCTAGAAGCTTGGAATATTGGTTGGCAAATCGGGCCCCGACTGAATGCCGCTAGTCGACTGAGCCACGCTAATACTGCATTTGCGCTTCTAACAACAACCGAGCCGAGCGAGGCATTAGAACTTGCGACTGAACTTAACCAGCGCAACATTAGTCGTCAGCAAATTACCGAAGAAATAATTTCTTCCGTTGAAGAACAAATTGATAAGAATAATTTGCCTAATTTAATTGTCGGTATTGCCGGTGAAGATCAAGTTTGGAACGAAGGTGTTATTGGACTCGTCGCCGGAAAAATAACAGAAAAATATTATCGTCCGACCTTAGTTATTTCTCGTTTAATTGAAGAGGCGGAGTTTGATCCTATTTTAAAAAAGTTAGTCGCAAAAAAAGTTTCATTCAAGGGCTCGGGCCGTTCGGTTGAAGAACTGAATTTAATTCACGCGATTGAAGAATGTGCCGAATATTTGGATAAATACGGTGGTCATCCGATGGCTTGTGGATTTTCAATAAAAACCGAGGAAAATTTGAATAAATTTAAAATTAAAATTCAAAAAATAGCCGAGGAAGGAATTAAAAAAGAAGCTTTAGTCCCAAAGTTAAAAATAGAAGCTCAATTAGATTTCTCGCTTATCACTCTTGATTTAGCGGATGATTTAAATAAGCTAGCACCATACGGACAAAATAATCAGCAGCCGCGATTTGTAACTTATGATTTAAGAATTGATGATATTACGACCATGGGTTTTGATAATCAGCATATTAAAATTCGTTTTTCGCAATTTAACGAGAAAGATAGTAGTGCGCGCGCTTTTTGGGCTTTAGCTTTTGGCGGAGCGGCTAATTATAAAGAATATAAAGTCGGTGACCGAGTTGATTTAGTTTATTATTTAGAGGTTAATGATTTTAATGGTCGCCGCGAACCGCAATTAAAAATGATTGATATAAAAAAGTATGACTAAGCTGATTATATATACTGATGGTGGCGCGCGCGGAAATCCGGGACCGGCGGGAATTGGTGCAATTATTTATGATGAGAATAAAAAAATTGTCGCTGAGATTTCTGAGTATTTAGGTGTTGCGACAAATAATCAGGCTGAGTATAAGGCTTTAATTGCCGCTTTGCAAAAAGCGAAAAATCTGGGTGCCGAAGAGCTTGAATGCTATTTAGATAGTGAGCTGGTTGTTAAACAATTAAAACGAGAATACAAAGTAAAAAACAAAGACTTAGCGCCTTTGTTTTTAATGATTCACAATTTAAGTATTAATTTTAAAAAGATTTCTTATACTCATATTCCGCGAGAGCGAAATAAAGAAGCAGATAGATTGGCTAACGAAGCTATGGATAGAGGGCGCTAGTAAGCGCTCTTTTTCTTAATATCTTTTTAAACTAATTATTTACCAGTTAAAGACCAATGCCAAGGTTCTATGTAGTCGCCAGTAGTTAATTTTGCATATAAGCCCTGAGCATTCATGCAAGCAGTTAGCCCTGAACTATCATTGTAAGCCCAATTTGCTTTTCCGCCGGCAATAATTTTTAAATCAAGCGCTTGGCCCGAACCATGATTTGAACAACAAGGAATGGCCGCCGACTTGCCCGCCGCTTTGTAATCTATTTGTTTTTGGGCTGAACGCCAAGCTTCGTTAATCGCAAATAAATATTTTCCATTTTTAGCTTTTACGCAATTCATCGCCGCTTGATATTTTTGAGCAACAACTGGATCTACTTTTTCTCCATCAAGTGAAACCAGATTTGGAGGTTCACTATTACCATATGCTCGGCAGACAGATAGATCTCCTTTTTGGGCAGCCAAACAACCAGCTAGGTATGGAGTTGTTCCGCCGGTGACAGTTACATCGGCGTCATTAAGAACTACTTTTTTAATATTTTCAACATTGACGGAGGTAAAATTTACTAGGCCCGGATTAATTTGTAATAAAATAACATAAGAAGTCGCTAAAATTATTAAACCGGTAATACTACCAAGAATCATTTCTTTCGCTTGGCCAATTTTACCGGCATCGCCGCCAGATATTAACCACATAACTCCGCCGGCCATTAAAACTAGCGCCGCCACTATCCCAACAATACTTAAGGCGTAATTATATAAAGCGACAATATATTGTCCAAGCCATGGTATTTCGCATTCTGCCCCAACTGGACAGGAAACCGCTGATAATTTTTCAAGTCCAGGGATTTTAATTTGAATATCGGGGGGAGTGAAGAGGGCGGGCTTGTCATCAGTTGTTCCGTCGACTAGAGCCGGTTTTGTTGAGCAGCAGCAATCATAAGGATTATTTACTGGCTGGCAAGAACTTTTATTAGGGGCAACATCCTCAACTTCAGATTCACGCGGAGTAGTATTGCATTGTTTTTTATAAGTATATATGTAATTATCCGTCGAATAGCCGTTTAAAAGATTTCGGCAACAGACTTCCCAGTCGCAGTTTGAGTTCAGACTTTTAAACCAACCATGTGATTCGCAGCTTCCTCCGGCGGTCCAAACACATTTACCATCGCCCGCTTTTATGAAACTGCTAGCGTCTACGGGAAACAGCGGTTGATAGCTAGCCGATGCAAAAAATAGCGGTGAAAAAATAGACAATATTATTATTAAGTAAATGGTAATTTTAATTTTTTTCATATTAATTACAAGCACCCTTTTTTAATATCCCAACTCCAGTAACGGCGTAAGCCTTATCGAGACTATTACCGCTCCAGATATCGATTCGTTTTCCTTTAATAGCACCACCAGAATCAGTAATTGTATAAGTTTGACCCTTAAAGCAAACCTTTGTTCCAGCCGGTAAATTAGCTTTACAATTACTTGGTCCGGCGATATCGCCGTCTTTAGGAACTGTTCCACTACTAGTCATATTACAATAGGCAGTGGTCGCACTAAATGGTTTACATGGTCGATAATTTTTTTTAACTTTTCCGTATAAAGAGTCACAGTTTTTTGTCTCATCACGACCATTTGGACAGGAGCATTGCATGGCGACCACACAGCGAAAATTATCGCTGTCTTCCCAGGTGGGTTTATAATAACCAGTTGCATAAAAATTCACGCCATTAGCTAATTCAATATCGGTTGCGCAGGGAGAATCTTTATATGAGAATGAGGTTGTATCGTAGCGTTTAACTGCTAAGTTAAGTTCAACTTTTTTTACTCCGCTTATCATTAAGGCAGGGAAATTAACTAGGCCGGGATTTATTTGCGCTAAAATAATATAAGAAATAACTAGAATTATTAAGCCGGAAATACTTCCGAGAATTATTTCCTTCGCCTGGTTTATCTTAGAAGAATCGCCGGCAGAAATGAGCCACATTAAGCCTCCGGCCATTAACATAATAGCTGCTAAAATTCCGACAATACTTAAGGCGTAATTATAAATTCCAGAAATATATTCACCAATCCAAGGAATTGCACATTTTTCGCCGGCGGGACAAGAAATGGTACTTAGTTGTTTCATGCCGGGGATCTCAACTTGAAAAGGAGCTGGTGTATAAACAGTTGGGTTTTCGTTTAGGGAGTTTATTACACCTTCACAACAACAAGCATATTTATCAGACGGACTAGCACCGACGCAATCACTTCCAATATTCTCATCTTGGCCGCAGCCGCCAACTTTAATCATGCTTTCAGTGACGGAATCAAAATAGGAGTAAGATTCTCTCCAAGTGCAGGCCGCTAGTGCTTGTCCGGAAAACATAAAAAAGATGCTGAAAATGCTAATTGTAAAAAATATCTTTTTCATAATTAAATTAAATTTAATGTTTTTGAAAATTCGCCATGAGGGTTCCAAATCACCACAACTTTACTAGTTTTTTCTATTACCACTCATATCGAATTTGCAGCACTTTAAACCAGTTTCGCAGGCTCTGCCACTAGGAACTCCCCAATCGCCACTGCAGGTTTTGCCCCCTTGTGCTTCGTTTTTATCACATTTTGAATAAAGTTTATTTCCGCAGGGTTCTTTTTCTTTACCTTTTTCGCCCCAAAATAAATTATTATAACAATATCCAATTAGAGAACCGTTTACTGCGGCAGAGCCATTATCAGCATCCTGACAAGTTGCTTTTTTGTTTATACAACTCAATACATCACTATTTTTTCCAGCATAAGCACCCGTTTCACACCAGCTTTTATAATAAGTACCATACACGTAGCCAGGCTTTGGACTTGTTAATGGGCAAGGTTGATTGATGGGATTCGCTTGGCAATAAAGATTACTGTAATCATCTTTCTTTGATCTCCATTCGCAACATCCATAATCAGCTTTATTAATGCAAATAAAAGAATTACCCGCGCTGTCACTAGAATTATTAGTATTTGTACAAATAGAACCGTTAGTACATAATATGCCGCTTGTGCATTTTCCATCTTTATCCATTGGAATATTGCCTTTAGTCGAATCACAGCAATAAGCTACCTTTTTTACAACCTGAGTCTCTATTCCTTTTAAATTAACTAAATTAGGATTGATCGTATTTAGAATAATCCAAGCGACTACTAAAATAAGGAGTCCGGAAATGCTACCGGTGATTAATTCTTTAGCCTGGCTAACTTTTCCTGAGTCTCCGCCAGACATCATCCAGATTACGCCGCCGCCCATCAAAACTATTGTGGCTAGTATACCGGCGATAGCTAGGCCGTAGTTATAAAGAGATCTAATATAACGTGGCAATAAATTACTAATCATATTACCAGAAGCAACATCAAAGGCCCCGACTGGAGTTGGGCTTAAATCAAACCCTGAATTAGGAATGCCAAGACTTGGTATTCCGACTTGAGGCGTAAATTTGAGAGGGGTTTGAATATCGTCTTCACTTTGCGCAGCGGCCGGTAAGGGATAACTTAAAATTATGCCGCCAGCAAGTATTTGAAGCATTAAAAATAAACCAACAAAAATGTTTTTAAAATTTAGATGAGATTTTCTCATAATTTACCGATAAAATTGTTTTCCTAATTATTTTATTTGTTGAAGAATACCGTCGAACAATTCGCGGAACTTATCAGCGGGGTAGGCTCCGGTTATGGGATAATTATTTACAAACCAAGTTGGTGTTCCATTAATTTGGAGACTATTGCCATCAGTGTAGTCGCGTTTTATTAAATCAATGTATCTTCGGTCGTTAAAACAAGTTTGAAATTTTACTGCATCTAACTTTAAGAAATCAGCCCAAGAGAATATGTCGGTTTGAATAGTTGATGTTCCCGTTAAATTATCTTGATTAATAAAAAGAGAGTCATAGGCATCCCAATATTTTCCTTGCTCACCGGCGCAACGAGCGGCGAGAGCAAGATTAATAGAATTCTCATGAATCGGGTAATCACGGATAATTAATTTAGCACTATCTTTATATTCTTCCATTAATTCTCTAATTTCTGGAGCTGATTCTCGGCAGTATGGGCAAGCAAAATCAGTGAATTCAATAATGGTGATTTTAGGATTTTGGGCACCAATACTATAGCCGCCGGGACCTTTAATTAAGTCCAAGTAAGCCTGTTGTTTATTTTTTGAATAGTCAATCGATTTACCAGACTGAATTTCTTTATAAACGTTATAAACATAAAAGCCACTACCAACCAAAATAACGAGAATTAATCCGCTAATTATAATAGCGAAAATGCCCCACCATCTTCGATACCAAGGACGAAGACTTTTTTCGTGGCGGGCCTTCATTTCCGCATATTTAAATCGATCTTCTAGGCTCATATAAATTGAAAAATATGCTAATTTAAAGTATAATTTTAGTATATCATAATTTATGAAAATAATCTCATGGAATGTTAATGGAATTAGAGCCGTAGCCAAAAAAGGTTTGGCTGCTTTTTTGCGTGAAGAGAAGCCCGATATTTTATGTGTTCAAGAGATAAAGATATCTAATGCTTCAAGGCTTGAAACTGAATTTGATTTTGCTTCTTATACTGAATATTGGAATAGTGCTCAACGGCCTGGTTATAGTGGAACGGCAATTTTTATTCGTGAAGGTTTTAAAGATTTTGTTTCAATAAAAAATGGTCTTGGAATCGCAAAATTTGATGATGAGGGACGCGTTCAAACTTTAGAGTTAAAAAAATATTATTTAGTCAATATTTATTTTCCCAATTCTAATGCTGAACTGACACGACTTGATTATAAACTTGAGTTTAATTCAGCCTTGCTTAAATATTTGAAAAAATTAGAAATAAAAAAACCAGTGATCGTAACTGGCGATTATAATGTTGCGCATGAGGCGATTGATTTAGCGAGACCGAAAGAAAATGAAGGTAATGCCGGATTTACAAATGAGGAGAGGGATTGGTTTCGAAAGTTTATTGCGGCGGGATTCATAGACACTTTTCGTTATTTAAATGGTGATAAGATTCAATACTCTTGGTGGAGTTTTCGCGCAGGCGCGCGAGCGAGAAACGTTGGTTGGCGGATTGATTATTTCTGTGTATCCGATATAATAAAAAAACGTTTAAAAAGAGCCTATATATTAGATAAACAAACTGGCTCTGATCACGCTCCGGTTGGGCTAGATATAAGCTAATAATAGATAAAAAATTGGAATATGTATAATCATCAGGAAATTGAAAAAAAATGGCAGGCGAAATGGATTCAGGATGAGGTCTATAAGACAAAAACTGACCAATCTAAGCCAAAATACTATATTTTAGACATGTTTCCGTATCCGTCCGGCGTTGGCCTGCATGTTGGGCATCCAAAAGGCTATATAGCGACTGATATTTTTGCGCGCTTAAAGATGATGCAAGGCTATAATGTTCTTCATCCGATGGGTTTTGACGCTTTTGGACTACCGACGGAAAATTATGCCATTAAAAATAAAATTCAGCCCCAAAAAGCAACTGATGATAATATTGCTACTTATAAAAAACAGTTATCAATTTTAGGCTTTTGTTATGACTGGCAGAGAGAGGTAATTACCACTGATCCGAGTTATTATAAGTGGACGCAATGGACATTTTTGCAAATGTTTAAGCGTGGACTCGCCTATGAGTCATTTGAGCCGATTAATTGGTGTCCGTCTTGTAAAACCGGACTAGCAAATGAGGATTTAGATAATGGTCATTGCGAGCGCTGCGGCACGCCGGTTATTTTAAAAAAATTACGACAATGGGTTTTAAGAATTACTGATTATGCTGAGCGCATGCTAGTTGATTTAGATAAGTTGCCCGATTGGGAAAGCTCAACTAAAGAAATGCAAAAGAATTGGATTGGTCGCAGCGAAGGCGCGGAAATAGACTTTAAAATTTTAGAAACCGATCAAAAGATAAAAGTTTTTACAACCCGAGTTGATACGATTTTTGGTTGCACTTATGTTGTCGTCGCTCCAGAAAATAAAATTGTCCAAGCTTTAAAAGATAAAATTACTAATTTGTCTGAAGTTAATGAATATATTGAAGAATGTCAGAATAAAACCGATTTGCAGCGAACAGATTTGAATAAAGAAAAAACGGGCGTGAAGTTAAAGGGTGCAAAAGCAATTAACCCGTTTAATGGCGAGGAAGTTGAAATTTTTATCGCCGATTATGTTTTAAATTCATATGGAACGGGAGCGGTTATGGCTGTACCGGCGCACGATGAACGTGATTTTGAGTTTGCCCATAAAATGGGTTTGCGGATTAAGGCAGTTATATTTGCAACTGATAATAGTGAGTATAATGGAAAATACGCTTTTCTTGACGATGGAGTATTGCGTAATTCCGGTGAGTTTACAGGCCTAGACTCGGCCACGGCGCGTCAGAAAATGACCGACTGGCTAGTAGATAATAATTTCGGAGATAAAAAGATTAATTATAAAATTAAAGACTGGGTCTTTTCTCGTCAGCGTTATTGGGGCGAGCCAATTCCATTAATTCATTGTGAAAACTGCGGTGTCGTTCCAGTTCCCGAGTCAGAATTGCCTTTAGTTTTACCAGTAGTTAAATCATATGAACCGAGTGATAATGGCGAGTCGCCGCTAGCGACGATTAGCGACTGGGTTAATGTTAAATGTCCAAAATGCGGCGGAGCGGGGAAACGAGAAACTAACACCATGCCTCAATGGGCCGGATCTTGCTGGTATTATTTACGTTATATTGATCCAAAAAATAATGAAGTTTTAGTTAATAAGGAACTAGAGAAATATTGGTCACCGGTTGATTTTTACGTCGGCGGTGCCGAACACGCAACGCGTCATTTAATCTATGCTCGTTTTTGGCATAAATTTTTATTTGACATTGGTGTTGTAAATTACGAAGAGCCATTTACCAAACTAAAACATGTTGGCTTAATTATGGGAGAGGACGGACGTAAAATGAGCAAGCGTTGGGGAAATGTAATTAATCCTGATAAAATTGTTAGTCAATTCGGAGCAGACTCGCTGCGTGTTTATGAAATGTTTATGGGGCCGTTTGAACAATCTTGTGCTTGGAATACTAATGGCCTTATTGGTGCTAAAAAATTTCTAGATAAAATAGTTAGTTTGGGTGAGATGACAGAATTTAAAGAAGATAAAGAAATTAAATCCAGACTTCACAAAACTATTAAAAAAGTTAGCGAAGATATTAGTGGTTTTTATTTTAACACGGCGGTTTCTGCTTTAATGATTTTAGTAAACGAAATTATTGAGAAAAAAAATAAAATTTCCGCCCTACCATTAAGCCGCGAAGATTTTTATAAATTTTTGCAAATATTATCTCCTTTTGCGCCGCACCTGAGTGAAGAATTAGCGGAAAAATTAGGCAAAAAAGAAAGTATTTTTGCGAGTTCTTGGCCTCAATATGATGAAGAGTTAATTAAAGATGAGACGATTAATTTAGTCGTGCAAATTAATGGAAAATTCCGAGCGAGCTTACTAGTTGCGCATGACATTAGTGAAAAGGAGGTTTTAGAACTCGTCTTGGCGCAAGAAAATTTGAAAAAATGGTTCGAGAACGCGGAAATTTTAAAAACCATTTTTGTTCCAGGGAAATTAATTAATATTGTTGTAAAATAAATAAAATGCCCGATTTATTACCGCAAATTAGAGAAATTTGTCGCCTATTTGAAATAAAACCTGCCCGAAGTAAGGGGCAGAATTTTTTAATTAATGAAAAGATTTATAATGAAATAGTGGCGGCGGCTGATCTTGAGAAAACGGATACGATAATTGAGGTCGGGCCAGGTTTAGGATTTTTAACTTTCAAATTAGCGCCAGATGTTAAAAAGGTGCTGGCCGTCGAGCTTGACGATCAACTCGCTAACTATCTTCAAGTCGGAATTGATGCGCAGGACATGGATAATGTTAAAATTTTTAATGAAGATATTTTACGTTTTAATCTTGATAAGAATTTAGGAGTCAAAACTAAATATAAAGTTGTGGCTAATATTCCTTATAACATTAGCTCAATTCTCCTGCGGATGTTTTTATCGGGTGCTCATAAACCAGAAATGATGGTTTTGATGTTACAAAAAGAAGTGGCGGAAAGAATAATAGCCACCCCGCCAGAAATGAGTCTATTAGCGCTATCAGTTCAATATTTTGCGGAGGCAGAAATAATTCGTGAGGTAAAAGCGGGTAATTTCTGGCCGGAACCGAAAGTCGATAGTGCAATTATTAAATTACGGATTAAAGCCCAAGGGAAATTAGGGGCCGAAGAGCAACTAGTAGAAGATAAACTTTTTTTTCGTTTGGCTAAAATCGGTTTTAGCGCTAAACGCAAAATGTTAAAGAATAATTTAGCGGGTGGGCTAAAAATTGAACAGAAAATTATAACGGATATTTTAAGCCAAAATAAATTTAATCCGCATTTGCGCGCTGAAGATTTGAAGCTCGAAGATTGGCTAAAATTATTTGCGGCGCTACGTGTTTTTATGGTATAATAATTTTAATTAAGACGGGATTAATTAGTCTTGTTTATTATGCCCAGCGTGAGTTCACAGAACGAAAATAAGAATTTAAAAAGCTTAAAAAGTTTACCCCGTCAGCAAAAAACGGCGGTAGTATTTTTAGCTTTTTTTGCTATTTTAATTGTAGTTCTCGCGGTTTTTCTTTTTTATACGCAATTAAATAAACCCTTTGATTATAGTGGCGCAAATAGTAAAGCAAATAACGCTACGTCAACTGATTTAAGTAAGAGAGATTCTGATGGTGATGGAATTTCTGATTATGATGAAATAAATGTTTATCACACTTCTCCTTACCTTGAAGATTCAGATAGCGACGGCATTAGCGATAAGCAAGAAATTGCCCAAGGAACTGATCCAAATTGCCCGACCGGGCAGGCTTGCAACGGTGTATCGGATAATTTAAATAAAACTGCTTCAACTTCTAGTCGAATACTTGATAATCTGGGAACTCAAATATCAACAGATGTAACTGACGCTAGCATAAATAATCCAGGTCAAGAAGTTACACCAGATTTACTCAGAAGAGCATTGCTCGATGATGGCTACGACAAGACAATCCTTGATCAGATCACGGATGATGAGTTAATGAAAAGTTATCAAGAAGCTTTAAATCAAAATGAGGCTAATGCAGCTACGTCAACAACAGTTAATCAATAATTTTGATATAAAAAAATTAAAATGAAATCTTCTTTAAATTCAGGGAAGAAGAGCCTGGGAGAAATGAGCAAAAAAACAACGATTTTTTTGTTGATTTTACTTATGCTTTCTTCTTTTTTATTTACACCTTTTTCTCCGGTGCAGGCACAAAACGTAGATCCAGCCGCTTCGGTTCAAAGACAGGCCGCAGCGATAAAGCTGACTCTTTGGCAAAAGATCAGCAAACTCTTACTTAAAGTCGGTGCCACTTCTTTTCAAACCGTAGCGAGGACGGCTTTAAATAAAATCGCTTATGATACGGCTAATTATTTAGGGGCGGGGGATAAAGGACAGAAGCCACTATTTATTACTCAAGACTGGGGCGCTTATCTTGGACAAATCGGTGACGAAGCGGCTGGTCAATTTATTGAAACATTTGCGACTAATTTAGCCGAAACTTCATCCTCGGATAGCGTTAAGAGTAAGGAATGTCAAAACGGCTATCAAGAATGTGCAACAAAATGTTTAAAGTTTAAAGCCCCTTCTGGTGGTAACGGGGTTGATTGCGGTAAAATAGAAAATCCGGATGGTTCTTTTACCGACCTAGGAGCGTGTTCTGTTTCAACGCCCGGAAAATCTTGTCAGCAAACCTGTCAAGAGACAGCTCTTGCCTGTGATAAAGGCGTTTCAAATAGTAACTCAGGAATCACCGTCGGCATGAAGTCGGTTAATATTTGTCAGCCGAGTTCGCTTGCCGCTAAAGTTAAAATTGGTTTAGGTTTAGTACAGCAGCAAAGACCAGGCACGCCGAATTGTACGGCTACAGAGATGGTTAATAATTGGGGAGATGAAAAAGACCGTTATGCAAACATGTTTAATGATTCTCAGAAGCCAGATTTTTTATATAAATTGGCTAATTTCTTTGATCCAACTACTAATGATCTAGGAATATATATTACAACTCAAGAAGGTTTGAATTCTTCACAAAAGATAATGGATGAAAATACGAAGCTTAATTTAGCGGCTAATAAGGGTTGGCTAAATAAAACTAATATTGCTAAAAACTTAATTGGCGTTCCTGGAGATGCGGAAGCGAAAAGAGATGCGGCGGGTAATTTAATGGACGCTAATTTCGGTAAAGTAACGGGAGATATCGTTGTTGATGCGGCTAATGTTTTTCTAAATCAAGTTGCTATTAGCGGTTTTAAGACTTTAATGTCGAACTTGAATGATAAGATAAAGAAGAATAGTTTACCCGATCCAACTGATAAAAATTCTGATTATTCAATAGCTTATGGAGAAGGGAATGTTAAAGAAGTAAGTTCATCAATTATTAAGCCGGATTTTGGGGTTCGCGCCGATTATAATATTTTATCAAAGTTAGCAGTTTGTCCGGACCTAAAGAATCCTGGACCAACAGATTGTGTTATTGACGATAAATTTGTTCAAGCCATCACCGAAAAAAAGACTGTAGCGGAAGCGGTAACTCAAGGATATATTAATGGCTCTTGGTTAATTTCTAAAGACACGATTGAGAGCACCTATTCGCTACGCAATATTTCAATACTTAGAAAATATCGAATTCTGCCAATTGGTTGGGAAGAGGCGGTAACGAGGGCTTTTTCTAAGCCAAACAATGTTAAACGCGTAACAGTAATGGATTTAGTTTCTTGTTTTAATCCAACTGATATTTATAATCAGTTTAGTTCTGATTTTGATTTACATGATCAATCTTGGTGCCGTGGGCTAGTTGATCCTAACTGGGTCTTGAAAGCGCCTTTAAATAGTTGTCTCAGTGAGGGAAATGGCGGCCAAATTTTAAATAAAATGGTGACGCCTTCAATCCCAGGCTTAAATGGTAATCCTTATGCACCCAGTGCTTTAAATGTAACGCGCGCGGAAGATTATTGTGCCGATGAACAGACTTGTATTAAAGAAAAGAGTGATGGGAGTTGTGAAGTTTATGGTTATTGTAATGAAGAAAAAAGAACTTGGAATTTTGCGAGTGATACCTGCGAACCGATTTATAATACTTGTCAGAGCTTTACTAATCCAACGACTGGAAAAAATGTTTCCTATTTAGAAAATACTCTTAATTACGAAGGCTGTAGTCCTGAAAGTGCTGGTTGTCGTTTGTATTCTAATTATGGAGCATATTCTACTTCAACGGGAGCGGTTAATTGGCAAGCAAGTAGAAGTAATTATTTCAATAAGAATTTAACGGCCTGTAATAGTAAAGATGAGGGTTGTACAGAGCTATTAAGAGTTAAACCGACTTGGGGTTCTAACTTATTAATGGATTCTGATTTTAATACGGAAGAAATAGGTGCTTCTTCAACTACATCTAAGCTTAATTCTTGGCCAATCTGGAGCTCAAATGCGATTAACCGCCGAGTGACAATTGTTGATTCGAGCGTTAACCCAGGCGGAGGAACTGGCAAGGCGATGAAAATAGTGGCGACCCGTTCCGGCGCGGCCTACGCCGTTGTGGGAATATATTCAGACATTTCTAATCAGCTTTTACCAGATAACTTTCAAGTTATCCCCGGTCAAGCTTATACTTTTAGTGCTGATGTTTATTTAGCTCAAGGTCATTTAGCACATGCTTATATTGGGTCGTCGGCGGATGGCTTTGTGCAATCTACGGGAATACTCAACGGCTGGCAAAAATTAAGCGTCACGCGAATTGCGGATGGATCTTTTAACGAACCAGTTTTTGGAATTAATATTGATGGCCCAACTAATATTGAAGTCTATGTTAAGAATTTAAAATTTGAAGTTAGTGAATACGCGACTGGCTATAATATTTATGGTGCGTATAAGGTTTATGAAAAAATTATTCCACCATATTTAGAAGCGGCCTGTTATAACGATGTTGGCAGTGCGACTAAAGACTACCGTCTCCGAAATGACGCGCCGGCTGAATGCGCTAAGTTCGCCAGAAAATGTAATCAAGCTGAAGTCGGCTGTGAATCTTTTACTAATGTTAAAAGTGGAATAAAGGTTTCGGCTCAAGTTACGAGTTCTGATTATTGCCCGAATGAATGTTTGGGTTATGATATTTATATTTCTAAAGAAGATTATTTTAATTCACCGCAATCAGAAAATTTATTACCACAAACTGCCAAAACTTGTAGCGCGGAAGCAGTTGGTTGTAGTGAATTCACAAACCTTGACGCTTTAAATCAAGGCGGAGAGAATAAAGAATATTATTCCGCTCTTAAACAATGTATAAAACCTAGCACTACTCAATGTGCAAGTTTCTATAGCTGGGAGGGAACTGATACCGGTTATCAACTAAGAGCTTATAGCTTACAAAAAGATGCTGTCGGCGCACCGAAAGTAACGGCGAGCGATAGTTTAGTCTGTAACGCGGCTATTTATAATAAAACACTTGGCGATCCTGCTTACAATGCTGATTGTCGAGAATTTTATAATGCCGCTGGTGCGATTTCTTATCATTTATTATCCCGAACAATTACTTGTTCAGAAAATTGTCATCCTTACCGCCGCAGTGATAAAAATGTTGATAAAACTTTAACCCAGGCGCAATGTAATGCCAATCCAACAAATCCTGTTAATCGTTATTGGGACGCTTCAATAAATAGTTGTTATGTCTGTGCAAACGGAGGCGCTTGGGATAATTCCGCTAAAGCCTGTATTTACCAGGCTATTCCCGGAGAAGGTCGATCTTGTAGCGCCAGTGAAAACGGCTGTCGCGAATATAATGGTAGTGATGGTCATAATGTAAAAATGTTATCTTTTTATGATTTTGAAAATGGCGCACAAAGTTGGAATTC
>JBBRSQ010000011.1:0-22236 GCA_038245255.1 Patescibacteria group bacterium
AGTGTTCAATTTTTGATTTATATCTTGCCAAAGAAAGCCGTAGTAGTTTAACTGAACAGCGTTAAGATCATTTGATATTTCATCTCGTCGTTTTAACTTTTCAACTTGGCGCGTCAAGCTTTTTAGTCTCGGTCTAATTTCGGCTAGAAGCATCTCAACTTGTTGCAAGTTTTCGTAACTCGATTCTAATTTATTTAGAGCGGAATCACGTTTTATTTGAAATTGCTTAACGCCAGTGGCTTCGTCAAAAAAGTCTTTTCTCTCGGCGGCGGAAGTATTTAAAAAGTTTTCGACCATGCCTTGGCCGATAACACTATAAGTTTTCTGTCCAAAATTAGCTTTCGCTAAAAGCATTTGAATATCGGCGAGACGAACGCGGTGGTTGTTAAGAAGATATTCGCTTTCGCCGCTACGATATATTCGACGTGTTATAATTATTTCTGGGCAACTAAGAATCATTTGATCGAGATCGCTCTCTTTTTCTATGATTTCAGGAGCGTTTGCTTTATTTTTTGAAGCTTCAGAATTATTTAAACATAAAGAAACCTCAGCCATGCCCAGTTGTCCTTTTTTATCTGAGCCAGAAAAAATAACATCTTCACTTTTTTTGCCCCGGATAGTTTTTAAGCTTTGTTCGCCAAGAGCCCAACGAATTGAGTCGGCGACATTTGATTTTCCCGAACCGTTAGGGCCGACAATGGCTGTTAAGCCTCTTTTTTGTCCTTCAAGTAAACCGGAGAAGATTAATTTATTTTTATTAGCAAAGGATTTAAAGCCTTGAATTTCTAGTCTTTCTAAATACATAAACTGCTACTATATGATTTAAATTTTTTCCTATATAATACTATAATAGTGGATTAAGTCTAAAATGACAAATAGATTATGATTATTTCTCTAAGTGGCGCGCCCGGATCAGGAAAAAGTACAATTGCTCAAAGACTAGCGGATAAATTAGATTGGCCGCGTTATTATATGGGCGGTTTAAGGCGCGAGGCGGCTAAAAAAAGAGGAATGACGCTGGCGGAATATAATAAGTTAGGCGAAAGTGATTCCAAAACTGATCAAGAGGTTGATTATTTTCAAAGAGATTTGGGAAATAATAAGGACAACTTTGTGATTGAAGGAAGAACTTCATGGTTTTTTATACCCCAGTCATTAAAGATATATTTGGATGTTAGTTTAGAGGCTGGCGCAAAACGTATATTTGGCAGTTTGCAACATAAAAACAATCGTAACGAAGATAATAATTTAAATACCTGGCAGGATGTCTTAGAGAGTAACCGCAAAAGACTCGAAAGCGACCGTGTACGCTATCGCCAGTACTATGACATTGAGGTTTATGAGCCGAAAAACTATGATTTTTATCTAGATACGTCGAATTTGAGCCCAGATCGGGTTTTTCAAGCCGTTTTCGACTTTGTTAGCTCCAACCTTGACAAGGAGAAAAATTAATTATACCATTAAGCAAGATTTGCCTTATCAAATAAGTATTTCCAAACAAGATTTTAGCTATCTCGTTTATAAAATTTTTAAGCATATGGTTGAGACAAAATTAGAATTAAAGCCAGGAATGACTATCCGGGTCTATCAAAAAATTAAAGAATTGAATTCTAAAGGAGAGGAAAAGGAAAGAGTTCAATATTTTGAAGGTATGATTATTGCCCGCAAGCACAATAAAGAAATTGGTGCGACTATTACTGTTCGTAAAGTCTCAGAAGGAATTGGTGTTGAAAAAATATTCCCTCTAAATTTACCAACCATCACTAAAATCGAGATCAAGAAGGTGGCTGAGGTAAGACGGGCTAAGCTTTATTACTTACGTGATGGGTATAAGAAAAAGTTAAAGGAAAAGGTCGTCAAATAGACGATTTTTTCTAGTTCGGGCGGATGGTGAAATTGGTAGACACGCAAGCTTGAGGGGCTTGTGGCCGCAAGGCTGTGGAGGTTCAAATCCTCTTTCGCCCACTACCGGTAATATCAAAAACTCGAATAATGAGGGCGCATAGCTCAGCTGGTTAGAGCACTTCGTTTACACCGAAGGGGTCCAGGGTTCGAATCCTTGTGCGCCCACATAAATAAAAAACACCCATTTGGGTGTTTTTTATTTACTGTCGAAGACAGAGATTCGAAGTTTATGCCCCGGATGGGGTAAATCCTTGTGCGCCCAAAAATAAATTGGAAGATTGAGGCTGATTTTTTGTTCTTTATTTTTTGAATATAATCAGATAAACTAAAGATATGGAAAAAATTATTACTAAAAATGAAAAAGAAACTTTTGCGCTTGGCTTTAAGCTGGCCGCCGAACTTCAAGGCGGTGAGGTAATTATGCTTAGTGGTGATCTTGGATCAGGAAAAACTAAGTTCGTTCAGGGACTCGCTAAAGGGCTTGGTATTAAAGCTAAAGTTAATAGCCCAACTTTTAATATCTTAAAACTTTATAAAACTTCCGGGAATAAAAATATTAAATCTTTTTGTCATATTGATACCTATCGCTTACACAACGAAGCTGATTTAATTAGTTTGGGTGTGCAAGATTTTTTTGACGATGAGCAAACGGTCACTGCAATCGAATGGGCTGAAAAAATAAAAAAAATTCGGCCTCAAAACGTAATTATCGTTAAATTAACACATATTAGTGAAAACGAGCGGGGAGTAGAAATAAAAAAATAATTTAATTTAAAAAAAAGAGGAGTGTTTAGGCACTCCTTTAGTTTTGTTTTAGCTTAGCTAATAAGTTTGATTTCGATCCTAAAATCGATGACTGGCTCACAATGATAACAGTAGGAAATTTGGAAATAATATTTCCTGAAGTCGGTCTTCTTTGTAATTGAAATTTCCGGACTGTTTCCCATTAGGCTCATCGTGTTAAGTAGTCCACTTAGGACTTCATCATCAATTTCGAAAATGTTTTTACACTGCGTGCAAACACAGCGGGATACGCTTTTTTCGAGTTCGAAGGACCTGGTGAGCATTTCTTTTTTAAAGATTTTGAATTCTTCTTCATCTGTAATTCGAGTTTGCCCGAGAAGTTGGGCTTTCCAATTGTCCATTTTTAAAGATTTTGTTATCTTAACTATTTGGCCTGTTTGCTTATATAACTTTGTAATAGAGCCTGAGAGATTTCTTCTCCAAACTCCTCAATTTTTTTGTCAAAAAACGCTTTATCGAAATTATTTTTATTTACTTCACTATTATCGTACTTATCAATATCTTCAGGATCAATGTTTATTAAAACGTTGGCCTTGGTTGATTCTTTCGTTTTTCGTCCCGTTATGTCAGCGGTTGCATAAGCCATTTCTTCGCCATTAGAGTAAAGTTTAAAATAGAAATCTATTCCGTGAACAACATCTAAATGGCTTCCACCAACGGCTGTAAAAAATTTTAATGTATATTCATCATCAAAGCGAGATTTTATGTATTTATATAAAGCCGCACTGAAAAGATGACTAGGTTTTTCCGGATCTCCGCTTTGGCATTTTTCTATCAGTGCCATTGAATTTTGAAAATTGATATAGTTTTTTCTTTCAGCAATTTCAAGTGTACTTGTAAATGATTTTTGAGCAGCTTCTTTTATTTTAAGCATTTCTTCAAATTTCTTTTCCGGAGTCGCGTCAGTCAGCATCTCGCTTTTGTGCAAAACCGTATAGGCTTCCTCCTTGTACTTGCCAGATTTAATTGAACCTAGAAAAGCTTGCTCGATGTTCGAGCCAGTTTTTTCATATCCGTCACGGGAGTTTTGAATCATGTTCATTCTATCAGCGTTGTACATATTCTTTTTTTAAAGCTTTAAAAATAATAAATAAGGTTCCTAGGCTTATCATAACATCGGCTAAATTGAAAACAGTGAAATAGTGGAGGTCTAGATAGTCAATTACATAGCCATTGCTTACTCTATCTAGTATATTACTTATAGCACCTATTAAAATAATTGTCAATGGTAAGATGAGTGGTTTTTGCTCATTTTTATTTAAAGTTAGATAAAATATGAATGAAAGGAGTAGAAGGATTGCGACAATAATAAGGATATTTAAAACCTGCCCGCCAAGAGGCAAAGAGAAGGCCATATAATGATTGGCGGTAAAGTTGAAGGAGAAAAACTTACCAAGCAAGGGAATAGGATTGTTGTCGGCTCTTGTTAGGGCTAATATCTTTAAAAAACGGTCAGCTACAAAAAAAATAGCTACTAGAAGGATAATAGCTATATTTTTAAGAGAAAAAGTAAAAATTTTATTATTCATTTTCTTGTAATTCAGTTTTACAACTAATACAAGAACTGGCCGTTGGGCGGGCTAAAAGTCTTTTTTCGGCAATGGGTTTAGCACAATATTTGCAGATGCCGTAGCTGCCATTTTTAATTCTTTCTAAAGATTTATTTATATCTTCAAGACTTCTTTCCAAAACTTTTTCAGTCACAATATTTGCTGAGTAATCAGTAATCTCTTGAGCATTCTCATCAGGTTTGTCCCCGTATTCTGGGAATCTAGTGCTTGTATTATCAGCTTCGTGACTATCATTTTTAGATATTTCGCCTAAATCACGCATAATCTGCTTTTGTTTAGCCAAAAGAGTTTTTTCGATTTCAGCGATTGTTTGTTTGTCTAATACATTTTCCATATTTTCGTATATTAAAAAAACTATATAAGGACAGTTTTTTATACCTAAATTATATCTCATTTAGCTTAATTTGGCAAGTTTTACTAGCTTTTTTAGCTTTGACAAGAAAAATTCTTTCTGCTATGATTTTTTTGTGAGAATGGTATATATTACCATTTTTTAGAAGCATTGGAGTGGTAGCTCAGCTCTTAGAACATAAGAGTTGTTACAAATTGGAGTGGTAGCTCAGCTCTTAGAGTGAAGAGCCTGTTACTAAATTGGAGTGGTAGCTCAGCTCTTAGAACATAAGGGTTGTTACAAATTGGAGTGGTAGCTCAGCTGGTTAGAGCGTCTGCCTGTCACGCAGAAGGTCGAGGGTTCGAGCCCCTTCCATTCCGCTAGTTAAAAAAGAGCACGTTTTACGTGTTCTTTTTTGTTAAATAAATCGGCTGGGTAAGTTTTGCGCCTGATTTTAGTGATGTAAATAATTAATAAGCACGTATTATTTTATAAGTCTGACTTTTAAGTGAATTACTAATATGATAATCCTTAGGCGGGTTTATGAGCCTTACTCAAAAAAAGATGGCTATCGCGTTCTTGTTGATCGTCTTTGGCCTCGAGGGCTAACGAAAGAAAAAGCCCGTTTAGATTTGTGGCTAAAAGAAATTGCCCCAAGCACTGAACTAAGAAAATGGTTTAATCACGATACAAAAAAATGGAGCGAATTTAAAAAGAAGTATCGTGTAGAGTTGAAAGAAAATAAAGAAGCAGTTTTAATACTTAGGCAAGCCGTTAAAAAATATCCGATTGTAACTATACTTTATGGAGCTAGAGATGAAGCTCATAACGAAGCAATTGTGATTGTAGAAATGCTAAATAAATGAATTTTTAGTTTCAGAATAGTTTTTTTTAAATCGAAGTTATTTGATTATGTATTTTTGGGTTCAGTTTATTTTAGGCATACTAATTTGAAATGTATTTCATCATAAATATTGAAAAGAAAGTAGTTTAGGATTTTTTTAGCTGGTAATAAATTACGGAACAAATGTTTTGCATCTTTATATTGGCGATGACTAATTAATTTCGCCTCCAAGATCTTAAAATTTGCAGAGGTGTAAAAATGTAGAATACTTTGTTTTTCAAAATATTTAAAACTAGTTTCTGTAAAAAAATGTTTATGCGTTGGATCAGTAAAGGCGCTATTACTCTTAAAGTAGGGAACTTTAATGATAATAACTGCATTCGGTGCGGCTAATCGGTAAAGCTCTTCCATGACCGCAATAACGTCATCTAAATGCTCCAAAACGTTATCTAAAATTATTTCAGTAGCGCAATTCTCAGGGAAAGGATAGGGAAATATATTGAGGTTATGAATAACGTCCGTCGTTTTAGTTTTAATTCTGTCGACACCAACAAAACCATCAATCTGTTTATTACCACAACCTAAATTTAATTTCATAGTTAAAATATAAACTTGTAAATCTCGCAAATCTATTTTATAAACAATAAAGCGACAAGAGGAGTAATTACGTGTAAAACAATATCAGCGGAAAAATGTGCTATCATTGCCGATTCCAAACCTTTTTTCCAATAAAGCCAACCAAGAATAACGCCAACAATACCGTTTAATAAAACCGCCCTGAGAATGACTGAAAAAGTAATTGCTGTCAGGTCGCCGGTAATTGGTAAGTGACCGAGTCCAAAGATAATCGCTGATAAAATTATAGCTACCCAAACGCCAGCTTTATTGGTCGTCCACCGGGTAGTTTTTTTATTTTTGTCGCGATCCAAACAAATAAAGTCATAAGGAATAATCTAGCAAAAATTTCTTCACCGATACCGCCATAAAATGCTGCTAAAAATCCTTTCCAAGTTGGTACTGACATTTCGGCCTTCAAGAACGTAATTGATAAATCAGGCCAAAGGAAACTAAGTAAAATAATTGCAAAGCTTCCAATAAGACCCATGCCAATAGAAATGCCTAGAATAGATTTTAGGTTCTTGGTTTGATTCTCTTTCTTCAAAATTCCTTCTAAAATCGGTAAACCAAAGCCTATACGTTTAGCTAACAATAAACCTAGAAAAATAAATATTGAAAATAGAACCGTCCCTTGAATGACTGAACCGAGTAATAAAAGAGGACTAAAAGCTTTTGTTAAAATGGGACTTAGAGCGATTGTGTAAGGCAAAACCATTAATGTTGTAAAAATACTAGCGAGAAGCAAGATAAAAAAAAGTTTCCAATTTATAAGATTTTTCATGATCCTATTTTTTAATCGTTACTTTAAACGGAATGAAGCTTTAACAGTTACCATAACATCTTTCTCAATGCTTGAAGTGTCATAACTGCCATAATCGGAAACATCGACTGAATTTGATGTTAAGACTTGAACAACGCCACTAGAAGCTGATTCGACACTGCCAATATGACGACCGGTGCCTTCGGCAATTTTTTCTGCACGGGCTTTGGCATCTTGGATCGCCTGCGTTAAAAGAGAAACGCGTAAATCAGGTAATCCGGAATAATAATATTCTAATGATTGAACAGAAATAATCGCTCCTCCGGAAGTAAGATCAGGGATTTTTTTTGATATCTCGGTAATCTTGTTAACATCGTTCATTTGAATAGAAACTGCCTGAGAGAATTGATATCGAGTTGGCACAGAGCTATTTTGATCATATATTTGATTCATTAATACCGGCCCTTCAATTATATCTTCACTGGCGACTCCAGATTTTTTTAACAGTTCTGTAGTTAAATTTAAGTCACTAGCAATTGTTTTATAGCCAGAGGCTAAGTCAGCTTCTGGAGCCGTGCTCGATAAAGAAATAATCAATTTGGCTTGGTCGGAAGTGACGTGCGTTTTTGTTGAGCCAGTCACTGACAGGGAATCTTTATTATTTGCAGTTGTTTGAGCTGAATAATAAAAACCACCGAATACTAGAGCGCTGATAATGACACATACTCCAGTGATTATAGCAGGGGATAATTTAGATTCATTCATAAAATTATATATATTTATTAATACTTTTATTATATCACGTAGTTTTAAAACCATATACTAAAGCTACTGCACACTAATAAAAGAATCTGGGCTAAAGAATTAGTTCTCTATTATATTAATTTGGCGAATTTGCATCCAAGTTCCGCTGATAAACAGGGCGGTTAGAAGAAAAGACATGACCATGCTCGAATAGTCAATTGGTAGGCCAAATTTCGGTTGTGCGAACTCGCCGAGACCTAACGGAAAAATAACGAATATTCCAAGAATATATAAGGCGGGGCTTAAGATGTAGCCGAGCTTTATTTTTCTTAGTAGCATAATAGCCGTAATTATAAAAGCCGGCATTACGAAGGCAAGGTCAAGAAAATAAATTGAATATAGATTTTGAATTTGAGTTCGTGATATCATTAAGGGCATTAGAGCGCTAATCCAAAGTGAGAAAAATAAGATGGCAATAGTTATGGAGAATATGGCGGTTGCATACCTTACTGCTTTTTTAACCGCTATTTTTTCAATGATATTCTCTTCCAGTGATGAAATTGCGTAAATACTAGAGAAGAAGGACATGCTAAAAATTGTCAGGTATAACAAATAGAGGAGATTATAAACGCGTTCAATAGAAAATATCCCGTAAAGATAAGCTAATGAGCCGATAATGCCGATAATTATAATTGGTTTTTTAGTATCATTTTGTCTTGTTGTCGCAATTAAATAAGTTAGCAGGACACAAACTCCAATTGTTAGCCAATCTTGTGATAATTGCGCGGCAATGTATTTGAGAGGAAAAAGGCCGGTGTAAATACCATTGTCCAGTATACCAGTGAGGGCAGCAATAAAAGTCAGTAATGTGATTAGGCTCCAAATAATTTTATTTTGTTTTAGATTTTTTATCATTTTGTATGTATGAATTGCAAAGAGATTTCGACGAGATAGAAAATTCTAAGCTTAATTGGTCTTTAAAATACGGATATCGTTTACTTAATTTAATATTAACACTGCCTGTTTCAAAGTTCAATTCTGTCCATAAAAAAATAGCCCGCGTTTAGGGCTATTTTTAATCCGCGGAGAGGGAGGGATTTGAACCCTCGAAGAGCTTTCGCCCTTGCCGCTTTTCGAGAGCGGTACTTTCAACCACTCAGTCACCTCTCCATTTTCTATTTGATTAATAAATTTTCCACCTCTTCTTTGCTTAAATAATCCCATTTACCTTCAGGCAAATTACCTAAAGTAAGACCGCCTAGACTAATTCTCTTTAAATCAATAACGCGAGTTCCTAATTTTTCAAACATGCGTCTGATCTGTCTTTTTTTCCCCTCGTTCAAGGTTATTACAAATAAATCTTTTTGTAAATATTTTGCTTTAGCTGCACGCACTATACCATCGCCGTCGCCAATATCAATACCACCTATTAAATTTTTTATAACCATTTCCGGATTAATTACTTCGTCACGAATTTTTACTTCATACTCTTTCTCATGCTCAAATTTTGGATGAGATAATTGCTGAGTCAAATCACCATCATTGGTTAATAAAATTAAACCGCGACTATCTTTATCGAGACGACCAACAGCATAAAGCCGAGCGGGCAAGTCCACTAAATCAAAAATGTTTTTTTCACCGGTGAATTTTCGATTTGTGCAGGTATAGCCGAGCGGCTTGTTTAACATCACAAAAACTT
Source organism: Patescibacteria group bacterium (assembly GCA_038245255.1). GTDB lineage: Bacteria > Patescibacteriota > Patescibacteriia > Patescibacteriales > UBA12465 > UBA12465. Next base: position 9,277 of record JBBRSQ010000011.1, read on the forward strand.
TTTCTTCAGCGCTCGGTATTAATCTCCCGTTGACCGTTATTTTATCTTCATCCGGTTCAGCTTGATCACCGAGCAATGCCAAGCGACCATTTATATTAACTTTGCCTTCGCGAATTAATAGCTCAGCGTGGCGCCGAGAGGAATAGCCACTCATAGCGATAATTTTTTGTAGAATTATTTTCATATTAGTTACGAATAATTTTAGAACCAAATTTTTGGTTATAGTTTAATAAACCAATTAAGGCGAGTAGAATCCAGAACATGACCGCTAAATCGTTTTTGAAATAGGGGACATCAACTAGTCCGTGTATTAATATTGTTACTAAAGCGCTCATTAAACCTAAGGCTAAATACTTTTCCGGCTGATTTTCACGTCTATATATAACTGTTAATTTTAAGGAAATAAATATCGCTTTAAATAATAGCCACATGAAAACTAAGGCGCCAAGTAAACCAATCTCTGACCAGAAATTTAGAAAGATATTATGGGGATACATATATATTTCAACTGGTTGCCAATATTTAGTACGCAAGCTTGAACTAGCGCGAAGCTCGGCATCAAAATTAGGTAAATTATCGCTATTAAAAAATATTCCTTCTTGATGATATGGAGCGACGGCTGCTTGATAATTATTTAAGCCTGACCCGATAAAGAAATTAATACCTTTTAAAGACATAAAAGTTTCTTTCCACTGGCGTTGACGTATTTGACCAGATAAATCATTTAGAGTTAATTTAGTTAAGACAAGATTTTTAGCTGGTGTAAAAAAGAATACGCCACTGATAACAAGCGCGGCCAAAATAATAGTTGCAATTCGCTGTCGTCTGCCGGCAAATAAACCAAAGATAAATAAGCCGCCGATTATTCCAATCAGAGCCCCTTCGGAACTTGCAAAATAAATAGACAAAATAGAAGAGATTATTACTAAAATTATTAGGATTTTTTTTAATGTTTTGCTTATCGTCGCTCGGCGAGGAAGAGAAAAAAACCAACCCAAAAAGATAAGAACAAGTGGTGCTAAAAAAAGCCCGACTGCATTAGGATAGCCAAAAAATGAAACTACGCGACGAGTCGCTTCGTTTGCCCAAAACGGATTAGCGATGTATTGTCCGGTAATTTTTTGATAAATTGCAAAAACTGAAATACTAATAGCCGATAATAAAAGTGCCCATAATATTTTTTGCCAGTCTTTTTTATCGCGATATATGTTCAAAACTAAAATAAATACTAGAACTGGCTCAAAAAAATAAGCCTTCCAAATTCCTAAGGCGCCGAGATTAAAGCCGGCAACACCGGCGGCAATAAAAGATAGTATAACTAATAAGATAAGCTCAATTGCAAATGGGTAAGGTATTCTTTCAGCTCGATTTTGAATAATCTTTTTTATCTTCAGTATAAAATATTTAAAAAACCAAACTCCGAAAGTAATTATAATTATTACTTCGAGAACAGTCGAAGGAACGCCAAAAACAGAAAATCTGATTAAATAGGTCGGTAAAGCGGCAATTAGCAAAAACAAAGCTAGATCCAAGCGACTCAGCGCGAGGATTAGAAAGATGATTGAAAAAATTAATATTGCGATAAGCATAAGAAACTTATTAACTACTAGTATTATATCACCCGTTATCTAAACAAACAAAAACCGCTCCAAGAGGAGCGATTTTATTTTTAGTTGGCTCTTTCAACATATTCTCCAGTTTCAGTATTAATGCGGATTATGTCCCCTTCATCGATAAACATTGGAACATTTATTTTCGCGCCGGTTTCAATTTCCACTTGTTTATTAACGTTTCCCGCTGAATTACCTTTAACACCAGGAGGAGCGGAAATTACCTTGAAGTCCATTTTTATCGGTAAGCTGATTGAAACTGGCTTACTTTCAAAATATAAAACATCAACATCGGTTCCATCTTTTAAGAAAAGTGCAGCTTCGCCGATTTCTTCTATCGGTAAATTAAACTGTTCATAATTAGCATTGTCCATGAAGTAAGCTTCATCTTTATCTTTATACATGAAGTTTGCTTTTTTTGTCTCGGTTTCAGCTTCTTCCGCCTTTTCTGCGCCCTGGTAAGTTCTTTCTTGGATACTGCCGTTTATTAAATTACGACATTTAACTTTTAAGACTGCTCCGCCGCGACCCATTTTATGATGATCAGTTTTGATAATAATGAAAGGCTCAGCGTTAAGCTTAATTACTTTACCAGTTTTGATTTGATTAAAGTTCAACATAAATATTAATTTTTGAGACTTTTGAATTATTTATGGGTTGGAGAAAGAAGCGCCATGATGCGTGAACGTTTAATAGCCATCGCTAATTTTCTTTGGTGCCATGAACAAATACCAGTTCTATCACCTGGTAAAATTTTCATGTAAAAATTTATAAAACGCTTTAAAGTTCTAGTGTCTTTGTAGTCAACGTCAAGATTATTGACGCAGTAATAACATTCTTTAATTTTTTTAGTCATAAGATTATTAATTTATTAGAAGGGAATATTTTCAACGCGAATTTCTTCGTCGTCAATAGCTTCGTCCGGGACTTCAATCGTCGCCTCAGATTCATTACTTGAGTTTCCGCTTGGACCGCCGAATGGAGCGCTTCCTTTTGAATCAAGCATGATCATATTTTCGGTAACGATTTCGGTACGGTATCGTTTTACGCCATCTTGTCCAGTCCAGTCAGTAGTTTGAAGTCGTCCTTCAATAAATACCTTTGAACCTTTATGTAAATATTTTGCGCAGATATCAGCTAGCTTGCGCCAAGCGATGATATTATGAAATTCAGTTTTCTTTTGTTGCTGTCCACTTTGATCAGTCCAGACTAAATTAGTGGCAATTGAAAATGATGCGACATTTTGACCAGAAGGGGTATTTCGAACTTCTGGGTCGCGAGTAAGGTTACCAATTAACATTGCTTTGTTTAAGTTCATATTATTGGGAAATTCTATTTTGTAGAATTTAATTTAATTAAATTAAATCTTTGGCATTTAAAATGCCCTCCAATTTTTCGTCCAAATCCTTTAGATCGACTCGCTTGTCATTTGTTTTTGAAATTGACACGGGAGTGATAGGAGTGGACGCTTTTTTATCTTTTGCTTCTTGAATTTTTTCTTCAGCTGCCTTTTTAGAATCGATCTTAGCGCGGATAACTTTAGCGCGCGCAATTTCAGCTTCGGATTTTGCTTTTTTAACAACAATCTGATGTCGTAGAACATCAGTCGCTAGTCTTAAGTTTTGATCGACTTTGGCTAAAAATTCCCCTTCTAGATCAAATTCAAACAAACCGTAATACCCGTAGGCATTGTGCTTAATTTCATAGGCGAGCTTTTTCTTACCCCAATACTCAGTGTGGGTAATTTGACCGCCACTTGTAGTAATAACTTGACCGACTTTGTCCGCCACGATTTTAGCTTCATCGTCCGTAAATTTATTCGGCATGATGAAGAGCATTTCGTAATGGGTCGCTCCGGCTGCTTTGGTTTTTGACATAGTAATTATAGATTATGGCACTTAAAAATTATTTAAAGTGATTCTAAAGAATTTCTAAAGGCCCATTATTAAATAAAATCCCCAAGTATTCTAAATCCCTTGGGGTTGAGAATACCTTTAATTATGCTCTAATATTGGCACAATTATCTTAGCTAAAAGCTAGGACATGGGAAAGATATTGTTTATATTTATTTGTAAAAGTAGATTATCACGGATCTTAATAAATTACAAGACCTAATAATTGCCAGCTTGAATTTATTAGGATAGAATAAAAACATGAAATACTTTTTTGTTCTAGGAACAAATACAGCCTTGTCAGTTGCGGAACTTGCGGCGGCGGTTGATTTAAAAACGGCTAGCCTTTTAGCTAGTGATTTTTTAATTTGGGAAACTAATACTGAAATAAATGCCGACACTTTAATGAAACGACTCGGTGGTGTTATTAAAATTGGTGAAATTAAAGAAGAGCTTAAAGACGGAAATGATGAGAAATTAATAAGTGTTTTACGCGACCTTGCGAAAATAAAAAAATACCAAAGTAAAGAGGGAAAATTTAATTTTGGAATATCAAATTACGGAAAATTTCAGTTTAATAAACAAAACCTTGGCTTAAAACTTAAAAAATATTTTAGCGACGAAAAAATAAGTTCGAGATTTGTAATTAGTCGCGAGACAACTTTATCAAGTGTCGTTATTACTCAGAATAAACTAATCGCGCGCGGAATTGAATTTGTTTTAATTAAAGATGGACAGAATATTCTTATCGGTGAAACTTTATCAGTGCAACCTTTTAAAGATTTATCACTGCGTGACTACGGACGGCCGGCGCGAGATGATGAATCGGGTATGATACCGCCAAAGCTTGCTCAAATCATGATTAATTTAGCACAAGTGAGAAATTTTGACGACGTAATTGTCGATCCTTTTTGCGGTTCCGGAACAATACTAAGTGAAGCAATGTTGGCCGGCTATAAACATTTATTTGGTTCGGATATTTCACCGCGAGCAATTGATGATACTTATAAAAATATTAGTTGGACACGTGAACTCTATAAAATTAAAGATGTAAATATAAAAGTTCTTGTAAAAAATGTCTTAAATTTATCGAAGTTCATTAAAGCAGGATCAGCGGAAGCCATAATTACCGAACCATTTTTAGGCCCGCAACGAGGTATGATTGATTTTAAGTTAGTTGCTCGAAATCTTGAGGATTTATATAGTTCAGCTATTCGAGAATTTAAAACAGTCTTAAAACCGAAAGGTAGAGTTATTATGATTTGGCCAATGTTCTATGGCCAAAGACCGATTACGCCAAAGTATGACGGTTTTAAAATTTTAAATATGATTCCAGAAGATTTACGTCAAAGTGAATTTATTAAAAAACATAATCGAGAAACGATTGTCTACGGTCGCCCCGGACAAAAAGTTTACCGCGAGATTGTTGTTCTTGAAAAGGAATAAATAAATGCTTGTCGTGCATATAAAAAATGCCCTAACGTTTGTTAAGGCATTTTTTGTTTATATTTTTTTTTAGGTTCGCGTCGTAAATATTAAAATATTATCTATTTATCAAAAAGTTACAGACGTCACCATCTTTAACGATATAATCTTTACCTTCAGTCCGGATTAAGCCTAGTTCTTTAGCCTTCGCGTCGCTACCGACTTCAACGAACTTTTCCCAGTTAATAACTTCAGCTCTAATAAAGCCCTTAATAAAGTCTGTGTGGATTTCTCCGGCGGCCTGTGGCGCTTTTGAACCTGATTTAATGGTCCAAGCGCGAGTTTCGTCAGCTCCGGTAGTGAAAAATGTTTCTAAACCAAGGAGTTTATAAGAACTTTGAATAAGTCGATCAAGCCCACTTTGTTCAAGGCCAAGCTCTTTTATGTATTCAGCTTGATCTTCTTCAGGTAAATTAACAATTTCTTCTTCTAATTTTACATTAATTTTGATAATTAAGTCTTTTGTTTCCGGAAGGACATCCCCGCTGTGGTTTTCGTCAATATTTAAAAGATATAATATCGGCTTAATCGTTAACAGGGAAAGTGATTTAACGTAGGGCATATCCTCTTCACTGAATTCTAGGTCACGAGCCGCTTTTCCGGCGGCTAAATGTTGATATATTTTGTCTAATATTCGTGCACCGTTAATTAGATCCTTATCGCCGCTTTTGGCTTCGCGCTTTACTTTATCAAGGCGTTTTTCAACAGTTGCTAGATCGGCGAATATTAGTTCCATGTTTATTGTTTCTTTATCACTGGCCGGATCAATACGACCATCAACATGGATTATATTCTTGTCTTTAAAATCTCGAATAACTTCACAAATAGCGTCACATTCTCTAATATGAGCCAAAAATTTGTTTCCTAGACCTTCGCCCTTGCTCGCTCCGGCGACTAAACCGGCAATATCAACGAATTCAATGGTTGTTGGGATGACTTTTAAGGGTTTGGACACCTCTGCTAGTTTATCCAAACGAAAATCAGGTACTTTAACAACACCGACGTTTGGATCGATGGTACAAAAAGGGTAATTCGCCGCTTCGACACCTTTTTTGGTTAATAAGTTAAATAAAGTTGATTTACCGACATTTGGCAAACCAACGATTCCAATTGATAATGACATAAATTTTGATTACCAGCCTACTATAGCACATATTTTGAATAAAAAAAGAGGCCCACATGGGCCGCCTTTTATATAAAAATGTTGTAATATAATTTTCGGCACCAGTGAGCCTCATTCCTCGATTATTGAACCAAGGAAACTAGGCACTATGCTAACTTATAGAGCTTTCTTCTTACCAGCTCGTAGTAAATTTAATATTGATTTTAATTAAATGATAAACTTCGATGAAGACTTGTAAAAATTCTTTTTGACTCTTATAAATTTTTATCGATTTTTGTTTATCTGATTAATTTACTTTATCACGACACGTTAGCGTTGTCGTTTGAAGCTAGTTAAAGATCTACTATTAGTATAGCACTTATAAATATAGAGGTCAAATATTGTGGACTAAAGTTTTTATTATTAGACCATTAGCGATAATATATTTAACATTAGCCAATATTTATAAATAATTATTAATTTTCTTGATTTAAGTCCACGCTATTTTAGACTTAAAAAATACTTTTATACACCGAAAACACAAGTTATCCACAGATTTGGCAAATTATGTTATCTGAGGCTTGAGTGGGAGTCGAACCCACGAATGGCAGTTTTGCAAACTGCAGCGTTAGACCACTTCGCCATCAAGCCAGATTTATTTCAATAGGTCACTTAAATTTTAGCCTATCTTATTTGAGTTGTAAACTCGGATCGACACGTAGTTTCGCAAAAGCTGTTAATTTCTGGGTTTTTAACTTATAAACAGCCGCTGCTGCAATCATAGTGGCATTATCGGTGGTAAATTCGCGAGGGGGAACTAAAAATGAGACTTTGCTTAACTTGGTTTTAACCGCTATCGCCATATTTTCACGTAATTCTTGATTGGCACTTACTCCTCCAGATAGCATAAGCGTTTTTGCTTCATATTTCTTAGCCGCTTTTATCGCCTTGCCTATTAAAACATCAATAATTGCTTCCTGATAAGCAAAGCAATATTCATTTACTCGTTTTTTCCAATTTTTGTCTTTCTTAAGCTGGTATAATAGGGCAGTTTTAAGACCAGAAAAGGAAAAGTCGAAGTTTGGGGAGTTTAACATCGGTCGCGGAAAATTTAAATCGCTTTTTATGGATTCTGTCGTTTTAAATGATTTTTTATAAATATTAGCCAGTTCTGATATAATCGGTCCGCCCGGATAGCCAAGATTCATCATTTTAGCACCCTTGTCATAAGCCTCGCCGGCAGCGTCATCAAGAGTCTCGCCGATAACTTTAATCTTATTATTTTTGTCCATTAAGACGAGATTAGTATGCCCGCCAGAAACGGTTAAAATAATAGCGGGAAATTTGATCTTAGTCTCCGGATCAATAAAATTAGAATAGATATGTCCTTCAACGTGGTTTATTTCAATAACTGGAATATCCCAGGCATAAGAAAGTGTGCGGACTGTTTCCAGGCCGGAAATAAGAGAAGTAATTAGGCCGGGACCTTTAGTGACTGCAATTAAATTTAGTTTTTTATGTGATATTTTTGCAGCTTCAAGGGCTTCGTTAATAACTGGAAGTATGTTTAGAACATGTTCGCGCGCCGCTACCTCAGGAACAACGCCGCCATATTTCTTATGGATTTCGATTTGGGAAGAAATTATATTTGATAAAACCAAAATACGTCCATTTTTTGAATTTACTTTTATTACTGAAGCGGCGGTTTCGTCGCAGCTAGTTTCTATTCCGAGTATATACATGTGTTTAATTGTAAAGTATTTTTGAAAAAAAACAAAGACAATTAGATTCGTTACTTTTCTAGTGTTGTGACGTTTGATATAATAGAAGAGTATATATGGCTATAAATATTCAAGAAAAAGACGATTTTGACTTAGTCCTCGAGGCTCAGGCTGGGAATTCCGAATCATTCGGTAAGCTTTATGATATCTACATTAAGAAAATTTACGATTTTGTGTATTTTAAAACCCTAAATAAGGATGTTGCCGAGGACATAATCAGCCTTACCTTCCTTAAGGCATGGAATAAGATAAATCAATTTAAAAATGGAAGTTTTGCTGCTTGGCTATATATGATTGCGCGGAATTCTATTATTGATCATTATCGTCAAAATAAAACGACGATTAATATAGAAGATTGTTGGGATATTGCGGATAAAAATGATTTTCTTGGTCAAGTTGACGAGAATTTAAATGTTGAAATAATAAGAGAGGCGATGAAAAATTTAAAAACTCAAGATAGGGAAATTATTATAATGAGATTTTGGCTTGATTTATCATTTAAAGAAATTGCCGAACGACTCGATAAAAGCGAGGGTGCAATTAAAATGACTTTAGGCAGATCACTAAAAATTTTAAAAACTCAAGTTCCTTTAGCAATAATTATTTTATGGCCAGGAATTATAAACTTATGCAAGAAGTTGAATTAAAAAATATTCTCGCGCAATTATATGCGCTTGATCCGAGCTTAAAGGAGTATGAGAATGAATTGATAAATTTAATTGTAAAAATAGAAAACCTTAAGCCGGATACAAAGTTTGATATAAATTTTGCTTCTAGTTTAAAGGCGAAAATTTTAGAGAAAAAAACAATTTCCTCGCTTAATGATAAAAAAGAAACATTTAATTTTAATTTTATGAATAAGAAAATTTATATTGCTGCTGGGTCGCTCGCATTCTTCGCGATTTTACTTTTCGTTATTTCGGGGACGTATAAAAACAATTCTGGAGTTTTAGTAACGAATTTAAATCATAAATCAGCTGGTAATACAATTACAAAATTAAGTGCTGGCGCCTTTGGAACCCTGGCAGCGACAGGAGGACAAACTCAGGTTGCTAGAGGAGCAGATTCTGCTAGTGGCAAAGTGATGTCTCTAGGAGTGGCGACTACTCCAGAAATGGGGATGGGCGCCGCCAGTTTAAGCAGCGCGCCAAATGTAGCCGTTTCAAATTTAGTAGCAGGAGCTGCGGGGAAAATGATGATTATGCCTCAATATTCTTTTAAATATGTTTATAAAGGAGAGCCGGTTGAATTAAGTGAAACAAATGGAGATGTTTATCGCCGATTGAAGGGAAATCGCGATTTGTCAAAAGAATTAGCGGGCTTAATCGGTCAAACAAATTTTTCTGACTTGGATATCAAAAGTTTCAGTAATTTGAATATGACAAACTTATCTTTAATTGAAGATAAGGATAAGGGCTTAATGATAAATTTCGATTTTAACGAAGATAGTATAAATATTTCTGAGAACTGGCAGAAGTGGCAAATAGCTGAGCGCGATGCTTGTGGTGATAATCAGCAATGCTGGGATAGTTTTCGAATAAAAATTTCTGATATACCAAGCGATAGCGACGCAATTGTACAAACCAATAATTTCATGGCTGCCCATAAAATTAGTTTAGAAAACTATGGCGCTCCCGAAGTTGATAATGCTTGGCGAGATGGATACGAAACTTCGACTGATAAGGCAAATTATTATATTCCCGAATACGTAACGGTTATTTATCCGCTGCAGTTAAATGGTGAGTCAGTTAGAGATCAAAGTGGTAATTATGCGGGTCTGCGCGTAACGATAGATATTTTAAAGAACGCTGTTTCGGGTTTAAATAGTTTAACCCCTTATCGCTACGAGAGTTCAAGTTATGAACTTGAAACTAATTTTGATAACATCAAAAAAATTGCTGAAAACGGTGGCTTGAACCGAATCTATTATAGTTCACCAGAGTCAGATAAAACTGAGACGATAGAATTAGGAACGCCGACAAGAGGCTATATTCAGACTTGGAATTATAGCAATGGTCGTAGTGAGGAGTTATTAGTACCGGCTTTAATTTTCCCAATTACAAAAATGCCGAGTAGTCAATTTTATTATGGTGGAAAAAATGTAATTGTGCCCTTAGCTAAAGATCTAATTAAAGATATTAATAATCAGCCGATGCCTTTATTTAGAACACTAGATGCTCCGGTTGGCGGAAGTGGATCAGGAGTTATGGAAATAGCGCCTGTAAGTGGAAAGGCGCCGCTCGTAAAGTAATAACAAAAAAATTAATTTTAATAAAAAACCCGGCTGATGTCGGGTTTTTTATATAAATATTTAAAATTTAGGCCACCCAAGCACCTTGGGAGAATAGATAAATATTAAAAACAAAAAAGATAAAAAATAATGCTAGTAAACTATAAAAAAGCCAATCTCGTTTTTTAGTTATGTGTGCTAAAAAAATAAATATTGGGAAGATTACAACTATGTAACGATTAACAGAGCTCATGGGAAACATACAAGAAAATAAGAGTAGGTTTAGGAAGCAGTAAATAGAGAAAGGCCAATTCTTTTTGATCGTCCAGTAAATAGTAGCCACTAATAATAGAAGAAATGAACCGCCTTCGATAATGACAATTCTTAAAAAATTAAAGACGCCGACTTCGCTAAAAGGAACTACAAAAATTGCTCTGAAATAATAATATAGACTTTGCCAGGGCCAGACAAACGACCTTGATGCCGACCAATCTTTTTGGCCGCTTAGAAAGGCGAGGAAGTTCCCAAACTGAAAGTAGTTGTAGGTGCAAAATGTTAAAAGTCCAGCTGGGATAATAAATGAATACCAGAATTCTTTTTTTTGGATTAGGTTGTTAATTTTTTGAAAAAAATTTTTATAAATTGAAGAATTGGAAGAGTATAGAGAACTAAAAATGTAAATTAGATATATTGGCCATAAAAAGATGCCGATGTTTCTGGTTAAGGTTGCAAAAAAACCTATTATAACGGCAGTCAGCCATTGTTTTCTTTGTGCATAATAGAAGAAAGCGGCGCTGAGTGCTAAAAATAAGGCCTCCGTATAGATGAGAGAGAAAAATAAAGCAGTTGGAAATACAAGTAGTAGTAAAAGGCTGCGAGTAGATATTTCTGAGTCATCGTTTAGTTTGAAGAGCTTGTTAAGGTAATAAAGTGCAAACGAAAGAGCTAAAAAACTAACCAGGAATCCTGAGAAGATGGCTGGAAAAAAGAGAGAAAACCAGGACACGACTAATGGATAAAGCGGAAAAAAGACCGAGGGCGAAGTGTAGCCTTGAAGGATAATGTTTAAATAATGAATTGAATCCCAGCGCACCAGTAAATAATAGGGATTAATTTTTAAAGAGATTGCCGGAGAATTAGGAACGTAGTAGTTAAAAAGAAAAACGCATATCAGAATAAGTAAAAAGAAAATTGCGCTAATTCCAATATAAGGAAGAAATTTTTTAAATTTTCTAATGGCTGAAATAAGTTGCGCCATAGGTCATAGTTTAGCACTTTTTTTATCTAAATATCTTTCGATATAAATAAGACGCCACCAATAAAGTCCAAGAAAAAAGCCGCCGATCAAACCGCCCAAGTAAATAAGTATTTGTGCGTATGGCGGCAAGGCGCAGCCACCATAAAAAGTAACGGGAAGTGATTTTTGTAAAAATTTGTTTAGATAGTTTATTTCAATGATGGCATGAATGTTTATGCTTAATAGAAGTCCAAGAACTGTTGAAGCAAACAAGTAAACTATTTTTTTTATTTTTGTCGGTTTTCCGACTCGATTAAAATGCATTATTTATTTTTTAGGCTGTTCGGTTAAAAATGTGGCAAATAGTATAACCACAAGTTCAGCGGCTAGTCCAAAGGCAATAAATTTTGAGAAAAAGTCTTTAAATGAATCGGTACCAATAGAAGAAGTTATAGCGACGATCACTAGAACAATAACGCAAACCTGCTTAGTTGTAAAAGTTGTTTTTTGAATTGACAGTTTAGCCATATTTTTAAAAAATATATTATACATTCATTATACTATATTTCTCGTAATAAAATATAGGGCTTAGAGTAGAATCTGTTTTTTTTGTTAGTAGCTTAGGAAATTCCGCCTCATTCACTCGCCGCCGCTCGTTCGATTCCCATGGCTAACGCCGGCGTAAATAAAAAAGCATACGTGCGTATGCTTTCTTTATTTCCGTAGTCCTTAGAAAATATATTTCCGAAAATATTGATGGGATTGTTGAGGAAATTGAGAGGTGGAGGGAAATTTTATAAATATTGACTATATCCTGTTTTAAAATAGATAATGCTTAAGATCGCGGGTATGATAATAATGGGAGCCAAAGGGCTTGTAGAACTTGTTATATCAGAGGGGAACCCATGTTTTGAATTTATGTTTTGTAGTAATCCTATTAGCGAAAAAACAACAATAAATAAAGAAATCCAGGCTAATACTAACTTACACCAACGCTTATCTGAATTATAAGAAATATAACTTAAAAAAATCGATAAAAGAAGAAATGGAGAATAGGCTAAAAATATTAATCCGAACCAACGACCAAAGCCTGTAGGGGTTGACATAAAATACGAAAAGCCAAAATACAGGGAAGGAACTAAAAATAATATAGATAAAAAAATACGCCACCACTTTTGATTTACTAGTTTATTCATAAATTTATCCAATTATCTATATATTACCACGGCTATCTTTTGATCGCAATAATAGTGCAAGTTTTTATTTCGTTGTCCTCAGGGGAATTCCGCCTCGCCGCATATATGCGGCTCGTTGTCCCTGACGGACCCGCTAAACGCTCGCCAGCTCGCGTTTATCGTCGCTCGATTGCTCGGAATCGCTCCGCTCATCCTCACATCTCGCTCGCCGTCTGTTCGATTCCCCTAGTTGCGAATTATTAAATAAAAAAGCCACAGCATTCGCTGGGCTTTTTTCTTTAGTAGTCCCTAGGGGAATCGAACCCCTGTTAACAGGATGAAAACCTGACGTCCTAACCACTAGACGAAGGGACCAAAATTTCCAAAATAAAAATCTAATGACTTAGATTTATTCTAATTCTATAGATAAATAGTCTTTCTGTCAATA
>JBBRSQ010000012.1:0-20286 GCA_038245255.1 Patescibacteria group bacterium
AAACGCAGGCCAGCGAGGGTAGTTTTAATTTCAGTCGGGTGATGAGCATAATCATCAATAATTTTAGCGCCCTTATAAGTTCCTAAATATTGTGCTCGGCGTTCTGTTCCCTGAAAACCGGCTAAATGTTTTTTAATATCAATCATCGGCACCTTAAGAGCGCGAGCGGAAGCAATAACAGCGAGAGCATTATAAACATTATGCAAGCCCCAAAGACTAATTTTAAACTCGCCAAAATTATTAACAGAAAAAATTTGATAACCTTTTTCAATTCTGAGATTATAGGCTAAATAATTGACGGTGGGGATGCTCTTCTCGCTTTTTGCAACATCATAAGTAATTACTTTTCCTGGGCAATATTTAATAATTTTTTTTGTTTCAGGGTCGTTATTGTTAGCAATCAAAATGCCAGTCTTCGGGATTTTCTTTAAAAAATCAGCAAAGACTTTAGTATAACTAGTTTGATTTTTAAAATAATCAGGATGATCGAATTCAATATTGTTTAAAACAACCATTTTTGGAAAGAAATACTGTAATTTATTTTGATATTCATCAACTTCCGAAACAAAATATTTTGACGTTCCCTTTAAACTACTGCCCTTAAACTGCGGCACGCGGGCTCCGACTAAAACATTTGGCTCCTTTTTTGCTTTATTTAAGACATAACCAAGCCAAGCTGAGGTGGTTGTTTTCCCGTGACTACCGCAAACCGCAATTCCGTAATAATCATTAAAAACATTAGCCAACGCTTCGGCATATAACAAAACGCGGGTATTCTTAAATATATTTTTATTATTCTTTATAAATGCCAGTTCTAGATTATTTTTTTCACTATAGGCTGAAGAATGAATAATTAGATCAAGTTTATTCGGAATATTTTTTATTGAAAATGGGGCTGAAACTTTTATTCGCGCCTTTTTCAAAACCTGATCAGTCATAAAAACATCAGGATTATCTGAGCCAATAACTTTATTCCCTTGCGCAACCAAAAACTCGGCCAGCATTGTCATGCCGACGCCTTTAATTCCGATCATATAAATAATTTTCTGATCGCTTTTATTATTTTTTTTATTTATGGCCATTAAATTTAAACTTATTTTATCATCTCCCAGATAATTGCGGCGATATTTTTCGCTGCGTCCGGCTTCATCAACTTATTAATATTACGACTTAGAGCGCCTCTTAATTTCGAGTCCCCAAGCACACTGGTAATTTCAGCTAACAATTTAGTGCTTGTTAGGCCGTTCTGACTTAAAACAATGCTCGCCGCTTTATTCTTAAAAATAGCCGCATTATCTTCTTGATGAGAATTCGGAATTGGAATTAAAATTACCGGCTTCGCTAAGGCCGAAAGCTCAGTTAAAACACCAAAACCACAACGAGAAATAACTAAATCGGCCGCCGCCATTAAACCTAACACTTCATCTTGACTTAAAAATTCATATGCCTGATAGCGCGCACTATTAATTATTGTTGCAGACTTTTTTCCTTGACCGACTAGATGAATTACCTGAAAATTACTTAGTAAGTCTGGAAGACAATCAAAAATTAAATTATTAATCGCCAGTGATCCTGTACCGCCACCAATAATCAAAATTAAAGGAACATCAAGCGCTAAAGAATATCTATTTCTGGTGGCAACGCCTCTTGTTGCATAAAAATTAATATCTCGAAGCGGGTTACCGGTTAAAATCGCTCTAGGTCCGTAGTCAATTAAAGATTTATCAAAAGTGACAGTAATAACTCGAGCAAAGGGCGCCATTAAGCGATTTGCTAAACCGGCGCGAATGTCTTGCTGGTGAATTAAAATTGGAATGCGACGACAGGCGGCTGCCCAAATTAAAGGTACACTAACAAAACCACCAGCGCTAATAACTAAATCCGGTTTTTCCTTTTTTAAAATCTTTAATGACTGCCAAAAAGCGGCAATAATTTTAAAAATGTCTAAAAAATTATGTATTGAAAAATAGCGACGCCATTTACCACTTGAAATGCTTAAAAATTTAATCTCTTTTCCTTTAAAGTCAGCCACTAAATCCTTAACGGGTCCAGTTTTTGTACCAATAAAAATTAAATTCAAACTAGAATCATCTTTAATTAACTCCGCAGCGATTGCTAGTAGTGGCGTAACTGGACCGCCGGTGCCACCGCCGCTAAACATAATTGTTTTAGGTTTTATATTTTCCATATTTAGGCATGATTTCGCGATTGTTTGGTTTGTTTACTAATATTAATTAATATGCCCATAGCAATTAAATTCGCTAACATCGCTGAACCTCCGGACGAAATAAACGGCAGTGGCACACCGGTCATCGGAATTAAATTAATCATTCCCCCAATATTTAAAAATGTTTGCACAGCCAACCAAACAACAATTCCAACAGCAAGAGCGCTCCCATATAAATCAGGTGCCCCCCGAGCAATTAATAATCCGCGATAAAAAATAAATAAATAAAGTAACATTAAAAGAGTGCTAAAAACAAAACCGATTTCTTCGGCAATAATCGGAAAAATAGAATCACCCCAAACTTCAGGCAAATACATAAATTTTTGACGACTTTGTCCGATTCCCCGACCAAACCAACCACCTGAGCCGACTGCAATTAACGATTGATTAATCTGATAACATTTATCTTGAGCGCTATAACTTGGATCTTTTAAACATTTGAAGCGATCTGATTGATAAGATGAATTAAAACTCAACATAATCGCTAAAACTAATCCCGCCAGAAGAATAGCGATAAAAATATGACTTACTTTTCCGCCACCAGCAAAGAAGACTACCATCGCCGTAAAGCCAATAATGAACAAAGTGCCCATATCTGGCTGTGCCAACATTAAAATACTGATAACGCCTAAAATCGCTAAAAATGGGAAAATACCACTAGAAAAGCTATTTAATTCGCCTTTTTTTGCCTCAAGCCAAGTCGCTAAATAAATTAAAAAAGATAATTTAACTAGTTCTGAGGGTTGTAAGGAAAAGCCGGCGATATTTATCCAACTTCGCGCCGTACCGTACTCCGAGCGTAGTCCCGGCACAAAAACTAACAGTAATAAAATAATCGAAAAAAATAAGAAAAAAACAGCAAATTTTTTCAAACTGCGATAATCAATTTTAGTCACAAACCAAAATACTACTAAAGATATCAGTACCCAAATTAATTGTCTTAAAAAATAATGGTAAGTATTGCCGTAGCGAGAAAAAGAGACAACCCAAGAGGCGCTAAAAAGCATTACCAAACCAAAAATCAACAAAGCCATTAGAGCTGTGAGCAGACTCTTATCAGGTTCATGTGAACTAGAGCGAGCTGAAAATAATTTTTTTCGAAGACTACTGAAAGCCATAAAAATTGCGATTCTCTTAGAATTTTTTATCTAAAAGGAAAATCATTAAACCGACAACCGCCCCCATACCGGCAACTACCCAAAAACGCATTACGACCTTAGATTCCGGCCAACCAATAGCTTGATAATGGTGATGAATAGGTGCTGATAAAAAGACTTTTTTTCCGCGAAATCTTTTCGAAAGAACCTGAATTATAACAGACATCGATTCAACAATAAAAACAACGCCAATAAATAAAAGTAGTAAGGCACTATTAGTTAGCATCGCAATAATTCCTAAAGTTACACCCAAACTCATAGCGCCAGTGTCTCCCATATAAAAACGGGCGGGCGGGATATTAAACCATAAAAAGGCCGACAAAGCGCCAATAATCGCACCGCAAAAAGTTGCTAAATCGTAGCGACCCATAGTAAAAGAAATCACTCCATAGGCAATAAAGGCGATTAAAAGCGTGCCTCCGGCTAAGCCATCTAAACCATCAGTTTCATTGACTGAAAAAGAGGTGGCAACTATGACAAAGATAAAAATAGGGATATACCAAGCGCCAATTTCGAAATTTCCTAAAAATGGAACATGAAAAACTGTCCAATCTAATTTAAAATAAAACCATAAAGCACCCACAATGGCGATTAAAGTATAAATTAAAATACGGTGACGTAATTTTAAACCACCGCCGCCTAAAACGCCCTTACTGCGGACATCAAGCCAATCATCAAATAAACCGATTAAAGCCGTAATAATTAAGGCTCCTAAAGGTAACAAGGTTTCGGAGCGCGTTAAAAAATTTAAATGTGCAATTATGCCGTCAGGGAAAAAATTAGCCAGACCGGAAAAAACTAAGATAAGAATTAAAACAGTGCCCCAAATTAAAACACCGCCCATGGTCGGTGTTCCCTCTTTATGGGCGTGAAGTTCGGTAAAAACTGGCGTCGCGCCATTGTTTCTAATCTTTTTACCTAATTTATATTTATACAAATAATGAGTAACAAGCGGTGTTACAAATATCGCAAAAATGAAAGCAATGACAGCAAAAAATAATACTTTTACTAAATAAAATTCCATCATAGAAAATTAACGAAAATTGATTAGATAAACAGCCAAAAGAGTGACAGTTAAAAATAAACCAAACATTACAGCGGCGCTAAGTAAGAAATGGGCGATAATCCTGAAGTTTTTATCTTTGTGCAAAAGGGCCAAAATAATTAAATTTATTAAAATAACTGCTAAACCTAAGATTGGATAAAAATATATCTGCTGAGGGTCACCGACCATGTCAATACCAAAATCAACGTTATAATGTAAAACTAAAATCTTGTCCGTTAGGCTACTATGAATAAACCAAGCCTGAATCCAGGCGATTATTTGCCAAAAAATGATGATCCCCATATAAAGCCAAATGGGTCTAAAACGAAAAATAGCCGCGAAAGACATCCTAATGCGGCCAAGAAAATCGAAGAAACGTGCATAAAAATTAGAATAAGCCATAAATTCAATATAACAATATTTCCCTTATAATAGGGTTAACATAAATATTTTAACACATTTTAAAATAATATAGAATAAGGTATAATAAAGGGGTAATAATAGTAATATGAGTAAAAAAATTATTTCCACCATCTTTAATTATGCTGCTCGCGAAGAAGCGAAGAGTTTAACGATTGAATCCGCCTCTGATAAAATAAGCCTACGCTACTATTTTTCAGATAACGATGAGCGATCGTTTGCCTTACCGAAGAAACTTGAGAAAAGTTTAGGCACTACTTTGTGTCAGGTTTTGAAAATTGCTCCGGATGAGCTCGTAACAGAAAAATACTCCAAGTTTGAAACTAAAGACTTTCAGCTAACTTTTAAGCTCTCAATTATTCCCACTCACGATGGCGAAAAAATTATTATTAATATTATTCCAAAGAAGCCTCAACTTTTAAGCTTAAAGCAACTAGGACTTCAATCTTATAACCTAAAAACTTTACAAAAAATAATTAATGCGCGCTCTGGACTAGTTTTAATAAGTTCTCCTAACGGGCAAGGTAAAAGCACGACTCTCTATTCTCTTTTACAAAAATTTAATACTCCTAATCGCAGTCTCTATTTTCTCGGCACTAAACTTGAATATCCATTTACGGGAGTAAGCCAATTAAAATCGAACGAGAGCAATTGGGCTAAAATTAATAAACTAGATTCAGAAATTATAATCTGTGAAATTGAATCAGTTGCTGATTTTAAAAATGCCGCCTACACAGCTGCAACGGGAAGACTAGTGCTCGCCACAATTACCGCTAATTCAGTCTGGGAAGTTCTACTTAAGTACCTAAAATTAAAGTTGCCCTTAAAATTAAAGCTTGATAGTCTTAAACTTATACTTAATCAACGTTTAGTAAACCTTAAATCGACAAAACGAGAAGATATTGGGCTATTTGAAATACTTGAACTAACGCCGAACATAAAAAAATATTTACTTGAGACTGAATTTGATAAAAATAAGGATAATTTTTGGGACAAGCTTGGTCACTTAGCCGTAAAAGACGGATATAAACCGCTCAGTTTTGACCACCAAAAAAAGATAAAGGATGGTTTAATAAACGCCAGCTAATAAGTTATGAAAATAATTTGTGTCATTCCCGCCTATAACGAGGCTAAAAATATTCAGCTAGTTATTTCTAAAGTTAAGCCTTTTGTAAATGAAATTATTGTTGTTGACGATGCTTCTAGTGATGATACGCATAAGCTAGCAAACGCTAGCAATGCGATTACTGTGCGCCATATTATTAATCGTGGCCAAGGAGCTGCACTTAGAACTGGTACTGAGCTAGCGCTCGAAAGAGGTGCGGATATTATTATTCATTTTGACGGTGACGACCAATTTCAAGCCGAAGACATTCCTGAAATGATTGCGCCCCTAATTAGTAATCAAGCTGACGCGGTTCTCGGCTCAAGATTTTTAAGTAAAAAGACAAACTTACCGAAACTAAAAAGAAATATAATCATGCCGCTGGCGCGTCTTGCTAATCGATTACTTTTTAGTATCCGCCTGAGCGATCCCCAGAGTGGCTTTCGGGCTTTAAGTCGCTCGAGCGCTTTAAAGTTAAAGATAGAAAATGACGGCATGGCTCATTGCAGCGAAATAATTCAGCAACTATTTAAAAATAAAGACAGAGTCGTTGAAGTTCCAATTAAAGTTATTTATCATGAATATGGACAAAAATTAAGTGGTGGTTTTAAAATAATTAAAGACTTGCTAATTCAAAAATTAATTAATTAGATATGCTTCAGCAAATTCTCGCTCTCATTGTTATTGTTTTCTTTCTGCTTCGTCTTTTCAAACAAAAAAATCACAAGCAAATTAACGGCTCCGAGTTTTTTCTCTGGCTAATTTTCTGGTTGCTAGCGTTAGGAGCCATTGTATTTATTAAACAAATTGATACTCTAGTTGCTTGGCTCGGTTTTTCCGGTACAGCGATTAACGTTCTCGTTTATTTAATGATGCTGGCGTTAATTTATCAGGTTTTCAGTATGCGCCTTAGCATCGCTAAAATGAATAAAAATATAAGCGAATTAAATCAAGCCTTAACTCTCAAAAAATAGACTACAAAAAATAATTTATGAAAATCGCTTCTATTGTCTGCGCTTATCCGCCCTACGCCGGTGGCATTGGTAATAGTGCCGAGAGGATAAACGGACTACTTGCCGAAAAACACGAAATCACAAACTTCACTCCTTCGACTCTTAAGCCTTGGCTCCATTTGGGCCACGGCGCTTTTTTGCCCCAACTTTTTTTCAAATTAAATAAGTTTGATTATATTTACTTGCACTATCCTTTTTTCGGCAGCGCTGAAGTAGTTTGGTTTTTTAAATTATTTTTTAAAAAACCAAAATTAATTATTCACTATCACATGGACGTTAAAGGTTTGGGTTTAATCGCTCAAATATTAAGTATTCCGAGCCGACTTATTCGCCACTCTCTTTTAAAACAGGCAAATATAATAGTTAGCGGTAGTCTTGATTATATTCGCTC
Organism: Patescibacteria group bacterium; assembly: GCA_038245255.1. GTDB lineage: Bacteria > Patescibacteriota > Patescibacteriia > Patescibacteriales > UBA12465 > UBA12465. Next base: position 7,359 of record JBBRSQ010000012.1, read on the forward strand.
CAGTCAAATTAAAGATTACTTTAAATTGCACCCAGAAAAATTTCAAGAAATTCCCTTTGGTATTGATATTTCAAAATTTCAACCAAAGCTCGTTAATCGTACGCTCAATAGCAAAACTTTAACTAAGGCTCAAGAAATGGTTCATTATATTAATGATAAATTTATAAAACGTAATCGTTTAAATTTATTATTTGTCGGGGGACTTGATAAGGCGCATTATTTTAAAGGACTTAATATCCTTTTTCAAGCTCTACTAATTACTAAATCGCGTAATTGGCAACTAAAAATCGTTGGCGACGGAAATTTAAAACCAGGTTATGAAGAAATGACGAAGGCCTTAAAGCTAAACAAGCAAATAGAATTTGCGGGAAAATTATCAGAGGCTGAACTAATTCGCGCCTATCAGAATGCTGATTTATTTATTCTACCCTCAATTAATACAAATGAAGCCTTTGGTTTAGTTTTAATTGAAGCTTTGGCTTGCGGCGTCCCCGTAATTGCTTCAAACTTACCCGGCGTTAGAAAAGTTTTTAATAATAATGTTGAGGGCTTACTAATTGAACCAGGCAATGAAAAAGATTTAAAAAATAAATTAGAAGAAATAATTAATGATGAAAGTAAACGCAAAGAAATGGCGCTAGCGGCCCGTCGCCTGAGTGAAGAAAAATATGATTTAAGTAAAATCAAACAACAACTAGAAAACTTATTCCAAATTTAATTTTAAAAAAATGAAAATAGCTCTGGCTAATAATCTCTATTACCCGTTTAACCGCGGCGGCGCCGAGACAGTTGTTAAAAAAATGATTACCGATTTAAAATCCCAGGGTCACGACGTTTTTTTAATTAGCACTAAAAGAAGCAGCGACGCGACGCCCGTAAATACAGATTTAAAAATATACTATCTTAATTCGCTTTATTTAGATTTGGCTAGTATCCCGCCTTACCAAAGAGTTTTTTGGCACCTCACAAATATCTTTTCCTTAAAAAATGCTAAAACTTTTAAAAACATCCTCGAAATTGAAAAACCAAATTTAGTTATTACACATAACTTAATGGGTCTTGGATATTTGCTGCCGTCAGTCATAAAGAATCTAAAAATACCCCACATTCATTACCTGCATGACATTCAACTCCTCTACCCCACCGGTTTAATGATGCTCGGAAGCGAAAAAATCGTTGACGGCTTTAGCGCTAAAATTTATCAAATGTTTACGCGTTCTTTATTCGCTTCCCCGCTAAAAATAATTTCACCTTCAAGCTGGCTGCTTGAACAACACCGTCAACGAGGATTTTTTCATGATTCAAAAATAGAAATCAAAAAATTAAATGAAAACGAACGCGTTGTTAAAAATTCAAAAATTAAAAAGAATTTCTTATTTGTTGGCCAAATCGAATATCACAAAGGCATTATACTTTTAATAAAAGCTTTTCTAATGGCGCTAGGAAATAATCACGACTTGAGCTTAAAAATTATCGGCGATGGCGCGTTACTCTCCGAAGCTAAAACTTTAGCAAACGAAAATACACAGATTAAATTTTTAGGGCGTCTTGAAAGTTCTGAAGTTAATGAAATAATGAAAAATAGCGATTGCTTAATAATTCCCTCTTTATGCTATGAGAATGCACCAATGACTATTCTTGAGGCGCATAATGCCGATCTGAGCGTGCTGGCAGCTAATATTGGTGGCATTCCTGAACTGATGAACATAAATGATATTTTATTTAATCCCGGCGATATTATTGATTTAAAAGAAAAAATTATCAAAAATATTTAAAATTAAATATGTACAAAAAAACCGAGCTAGTCTGCTCGGCTTTTTATTATTCAAAAAATTTTTTATCCTAACTTAAGCCATGAAGTCTTTTATGGGCTTCGATATCAAAAATTGTTTTTTTAAGGCCATTAGCTAAAGTAACAACCGGCATCCAATTTAAATTATTCTTAGCTTCGCGAATATCAGGTAGTGCTAGTTCAGAAACAAACAAGGGACTCTCAACAAAGCTAACTGATGAATGTGATGAAGTTTCAGCGATAATCATATTAATTAAAGTGCTTAGTTTAACGTCAACATCAGAGCCGATATTTATCGGACCAGGTAAATCAGTTGACATCATTTTTGTGACCGCATCAAGTGCATCTTCAATATAGCAAAATGATGAAGAAAAATTAATATCTCCCGGAACAACAATCTCCTTATTTTCAAGGGCGGAATTTATAAAATCTGGAATCATTTGATCGTCGTTTTGTTCCATGCGCGGACCGTAAATTCTAAATAATCTAATTATTTTAGCATCAATATTATAAAGAGAACGGTAATTCGTTACCATTGTTTCTGCAAATCGCTTTCCTTCATCATACGAACTCCGCTGAGAGAGATTATCAACACTCCCTAAACTATTTTCAACTATTTTTAAACTCGGATCGTTAGTCTGGCGCGGACCATAAACAACTGAGGAGGAAAACTGCAAAAACTTCGAATTATATTTAACAGCAATATCTAATAAATTTTTAACGACATATGAATTAGCCAAAAGTGTCGCTAAACGATTACTTAAAAAATTACGCGGTGACATCGGACAGGCTAAATTATATATTTCTTGAATACCCTGAAATTCAATTTTAAATTTTTTTAAATCTGAACGCCCTTCTAAATCAAGCGGCTTACTTAAATCATAATTAATAAAAGCAAAGTCAGGGCTGGCTAAAAGGTGATCGATATTTCGCTCGCTCCCCGAAATAAAGTTATCAACACAGATTACTTTACAGGTTTTAATCAGTTCATCGCAAAGATGTGAGCCGACAAAACCGGCACCACCGGCAACTAACACATTCTTTTTATCGAAAATAATTTTTACTGGCATATATTTTTAATTATTTATTTTTATTATTCCAAGATTAACCCCGCCACTAAAGGTCGCCTCCCAAGCATAAAATGACTCAAGTAAAATGCCGTCATTATCAAAAATACGAACATGAGGGGCTGCACCAGGATTAGCGCCAAGTACAATTTCATTGATACCATCATTATTTATATCACCAGTTGCTAAATTTACCCCCCCTTGCCAGTTTTTTCCATAGGCTAAAAATTGCTTTTGTAAAATGGCGTGGCTATTATAAATTTTCAACATTGGTTCGTGCCCTTTACCAGGAACGAGAATAATTTCAGCCTTATTATGATCGGCTCGGCCATTAACATTAGCGACCGCAACTTTAACGCCGCCCCTAAATCCTTTTTCGTAAGCTAACCAGACACCTAATAATTTACCTTCTTTACTAAAAATTCTTACTTGTGGTTCTTGACCACTGGCAAAACTAACTACAATATTATTTTCTCCACGGCCCTCTAAATCACCAGCCGCAATATTTAAACCACCAACAAACCTCGAATCAGCCACTACGAATTGTTTAATCATTCTGCCTTGACCATCAAATATTTTAACTTCCGCTTTACCACGGGAAGCGGGTCCCGTGATTATCTCCGCTTGATCATTATCATTTAAATTTGCAACCGCCACATTTATTCCGCCTCTAAATTTTTTATCAGCAGCTAAAAACTTCTTAATTAGTTTACCTTCCGAGTTAAAAATCATCACATAAGGGTCAGTGTCTGGAGCAGCTCCAATAACGATTTCATCATTACCATCATTATTTATATCACCAGTTGCAATACTAACGTTGGGACCAATTTTTTCTGACCAGGAAAAATCTTTAACGAGATCGCCGTTAGCGGCCGTTAATTTCGCCTCTTTATTTCCTGTCACTGGCAACAAAAGCAAACGACTTAATTGACTATATAAACGATCCTTAGCCATTTCAATTGCCTTATTTAAATTCAAACGCCCATTACCAAGTTGACCTAAATAATTTGGATTTAAGCGGCTAATGTTATCAGTTGAAGCAAATAAAATATTAACTATTTCACGATTACTAAGCTGCGGATTCGCTTGCGCAATTAAAGCCAAGGACGCAGAAACAAGCGGCGCGGCCATTGAAGTGCCTGACCAGAAACCATCATAATATTTATTTCTATCATTAACATCACTACCGGGAGTAACCGTATTAAAAAAACTAATTCCTGGAGCCGCAATGTCAACACAGCGAAAACCATAACTCGAAAATCTGGCTTTTTGATCTAAAGCATCAGTTGCTGCCACACCAATAACCATATTCTCGCCGAACTCCCCGTCATAGCAAGCTGGGTAAATCGGCGTCTTGCTAATATCATAACCCTCGCCAGCCGCTTGTTCATTTCCAGCCGCTGCAACGATCATCACACCATTATCATGGGCTCGTTTAATAGCGTCTTGAACGGCCTGACTATAAGTAAAATTTACAAAGCTCAAATTAATAATATCAGCGCCATTATTAGTTGCGTAATCAATTGCCCGAACAACGTCACTAATTTTACCCTCACCTTTGTCATTCAAAATTTTAAGGGCCATAATTTGCGCTCGCCAAGTAACGCCGGCCACCCCTTGATTATTATTACCGCGCGCGGCAATTATTCCCGCCACCATAGTACCGTGAGAAACGCCCGCTTCTGTCCAACCGGGAGAAAATTTTGGCGAAGGATCGGCTGTGTTATTTACAAAATCCCAACCATTAATATCGTCAACAAAACCATTTTTATCGTCATCTTTGTTATTATTTGCCAACTCTCTTGGGTTCTTCCAGATATTATCAATCAAATCAGGATGGCTTATATCAATACCAGAGTCAATCACAGCGATCACCATATCTGAACTCTCTGAAATCTTATCCCAAGCACTGTCGGCTCGGATTTTAGCTAAATACCATTGATTCTTATAAAAGGGGTCATTTGGCGTAATGCTAGCCAAAGCTGGCTCGGCAAAGACGAGAAAAAGTATAAAAAAAGATGTTATTAATTTTTTCATATAACATCATTATAATAACATAAATATTAAATTTATTGTAGCGCCCTTTTTACATATTTTCAATCTCGTGCAGGGTTTCCTCGGCGCATTTTCGCCAACTAAATTTTGCGCTTTGGGCTAGTCCCTTGATAATCAATTCCGATCGTAGTTCCTCGTCATAAACTATTTTGGCCATGGCTGCAGCAATTGAATATTTATCGTTCTGGTTAAAATAATAAACGGCGTCACCGGCAACTTCGCGCAGAACTGGTATATCAGAAGCAATAGTTGGTAAACCGCAAGCCAGAGATTCTAAAATAGGTATGCCAAAACCTTCATGTTTAGTTGGAAAAACAAAAGCCGTGGCCGCGTTATAAATATAAGGTAAATCATCCTCACTTACCCAGCCAGGTATTTTAACTTCATTATTTAAATCAAATTCTTCAATAACATATTTTACCTCGTCAAAACCGAAACTCGCATTTCCGATTAAAACTAATTTTTCTTCAATATCAGGATGATCTTCACGCAGCAGCGCAAAAGCTTCAATTAAAGTAGGAGTGTTCTTTTTCTTTTCTAAGCGTCCAACGTAAAGAAAAAATGGCTGTTTCAAACTATATTTTTCGAGAACACTTTTAGTTTTTTCAGCGTCATTAATAAGTTTAAAAATATCATTATCATAACCATTATGAACAACCGAAATTTTTTGCGCCTTTGTTTTCGGATAAAGACTTAAAATTTCCTGTTTCGTAAAATCAGAAACAGTTATTATTTTTCTCGCGTGAATAAGAGCAAAGGCGGTCGACCAATATAAATAGTCAACGGAATCGCTACGATACTTACCAAGAGTAAAAATCTTTACTAAAAAGCTCACTAAATTACGTGAGCCAGCGATGCGTGTTTTTACTTTTTCTGAAAAATAAAGATTCTGTTCACGAACAAAAGCAATATCATGAATCGTATTAATAGTTTTTCGCGGACTAAAGAAAGGCAAAGTGTGAGCCGGAACAAATAATACATCTGGGCGATGGATAAGCATTTCTAAAGATAATCGCCCCAGTGTCCAAAAAGAGTATAGCGGCCAATCTAAAAATTTAAAAACAAAATTCGGATTATTTTTAATAACTTCCGCTAACTCTGGCGTCGGCGGAGTATCTAAATATAAGCGATACTTATTAGTTTTATCAATCGCGGCTAAATTCTTTATCAGAAAGAATGAGTACCATTCTGTACCGGTTTTTCTTTGTCTATTGGCGCGTGAAGCATCAATGCCAATAATCATAAAATAAAATTAAGTTCCCGACCGAAGGCTGAGAACTTAATTACTTAGTCGCTAAAATACTTCGTTTATATGAATCTAAATTATCTAAAGCAATTCCCGTTCCCTTAGCGACGCAAAGCATCGCGTCATCTGCTACATAAGCCGGAACTCCAGTCGTTCGCGAAATTAATTGATCCATGTTACGTAAAAGTGAGGTTCCTCCAGTCAAGACAATTCCCTTATCCATAATATCAGCGGATAACTCGGGAGGTGTTTTCTGTAAAACTTTTTTAGCGGCAGAAATAATTGCTTCAAGTTCATTTTGAATTGCTTCTGTTACGTCATCACTTGATACTGTAATGCTTCGTGGTAGTCCGGTAACGATATCACGGCCACGAATTTCCATATGGAGTTTATCTTCCATATATAAAGCCGAGCCAATATTTATTTTAATTTCTTCAGCCGTTCTTTCGCCAATTGCTAAATTATATTTTTTTCGAACATATTCTAAAATTGCAGCGTCAATTTTATTTCCACCGACGCGAACTGAAGTTGAGGCCACAATACCGCCTAAAGAGATAACTGCCATTTCCGCCGTGCCGCCGCCAATATCAATTACCATGTGGCCAGTAGCTGAGCCAATTGGGATATCAGCCCCAATTGCAGCCGCGACCGGTTCTTTAATAATATAAGCCGCTTTAGCGCCGGCAGCAATTGTCGCCTCGATAACGGCTCGTCTTTCTGTTGAAGAAATACCAGCCGGAACCGCAACCATAACCTCCGGACGAAACAAACGAATTCCGCCTAAAGTCTTATTAATAAAATAACGAATCATGGCTTCGGTCGCCTTATAGTCAGCAATTACACCATCTTTAAGTGGCTTAACAGCTAAAATTGTATCAGGTGTGCGCCCAATCATGTCTTTTGCCTCATTACCAACCGCTAAAATCTTTCGGTCGCTAATAGACACCGCCACGACGCTGGGTTCGTTAATAACGATACCGCGTTTTGGCAGATGAACAAGCGTATAAGTTGTTCCGAGATCAATCCCGATTCTTTTTATAAATATCATAAAAATCTAACCCATTCATCTTAATATTTTCTGATGTTTTAGTCAAATTAAAGCTCTATTCTTCATAATCACGATCGTCGTTATCGTCTTGCTTTTCTTTATTACCGACAATCTTTTTAACCTTCTCAGCAAATTCAAAAGTATCAAATTCTTCTTTAAAAAAAACATAATCAGCGCCGAGCTCAAGTGATCGACTGCGACTATCTTCATCACTTAAATCAGTAAAAATAAATATTTCTTTTTCGCTTAATTCATCATCGCTCTTAATTTTTCTAACAACTTCAAAGCCATCAATTTTTGGCAAAATTAAATCAAGGATAATATAGTCAGGATCAAAAGCTTTTATTTCAGCAATTAATTCTTCAATTTCTTCGTTCGCCTCACTAAGCTCAACATCAATATCAGCTGCGGTAAATTGAGATTCAAGGCCATACAATATATTGGCGTCATCCTCAACGATAAATATTTTTTTGCTTTTCATATATTTATTTCTTTAACTTTTGCCACCAGGCAATATTATTTTTATACCAATTAATAGTCTGCTCTAAACCGGTCTGAAAGTCAATCTGCGGTTCCCAGCCAAGCTCATTTTTAGCTTTTGAAAAATCAATGGCGTAGCGCAAATCGTGACCGAGGCGATCGGCGACATGTTCAATCACTTCTTCGCCTTTACCCATGTATTTAATAATCAAAGCCGTAATCTCTAAATTGCTTTTTTCGCTATCTCCGCCTAAGCAATACGTTTCTCCGATTTTACCTTTTTTTATAATAAAATCAATTCCGCGATTATGGTCATCAACGTGTATCCAGTCACGGATATTACGACCGCTTCCATAAACCGGAACTAATTTATCGGAAATTAAATTAGTGACAAAAAGCGGAATTAATTTTTCTGGATATTGATAAGGTCCGTAATTATTCGAACAATTAGAAATTGTGATTGGTAATTTATGGATATGATAATAAGCACGAACTAAATGATCGGCGGCGGCTTTTGAGGCGCTATAAGGAGAACGCGGATCGTAGGGAGTCTTCTCGGTAAACTTTGGTGCGTCAAAAGCTAAAGAACCAAATACTTCATCGGTTGAAATATGATGAAAACGAATGTTACCATTGTTTTTCGCGGCCTCAAGCAAAACTCGCGTTCCTTCAACATTAGTCTTAATAAAGTTGGCGCTATTTTTAATTGAACGATCAACGTGACTCTCGGCGGCAAAATGAACAATTAAATCAATTCCCTTCACTGTTTCGTTAACTAAATCTTCGTCGGTAATATCGCCTTTAATGAATTTGTAATTTTGATTATTTTCGATGTCGCGTAAATTTTCTAAATTACCGGCGTAAGTTAAAATATCAAAATTTATTATTTGATCATCAGGATAATTCTTTAACCAATAATGAATAAAATTTGAACCAATAAAGCCGGCGCCGCCAGTGACAAGTAGTTTCATATAATTTATTTAGCTTCTTAATTTTTTAGCCATATCTTCAAGTTCAGTATCTTTATAATCACTTTGCGGCCAAGGTCTAAGGCCATCGTTCTCATAACGCGGAATAATATGGAAATGCAAATGCGCGATTTCTTGACCAGCTATAGAATCGTTATTTTCAATAACATTATAGCCAAGAATTCCTAGCTTATCTTTCAGTAGCTTTCCCATTTTTTTTATAACCTTCATTATAGCGATTAATTCTTCCACGGGCGCATCTTCAATGTTGGCGTAGTGTTTTTTAGGTAAAACTAAGAGATGCCCGGGATTAACGGGTTTAATGTCTAAAATAACTAAAACCTGCTCGTCCTCATAAATCGGCTGAGAAGGAACCTCATGATTAATTATTTTACAAAATATACACATGCTTTTATGATTATGTCTAAACTACTTAATTATATAAGGGCTATCAGGATTTTTCTCCCATCTAATTTCGTCAATTTCGTCTTTCTTGCCAATTCCACGATATAATCTATCAGGCAAATTAATACTGAGCGCGGGAATTTTAGAAATACATTTATAGCCGTGAACAACGCCGGGCGGAACAATTACGAGCGTCGGTAAATCTTCACCCGCTTCTATTTCAAGCGCTTCCCCATTAGTTGATGAATTTTCGCGTCTATCCCAAAGATACAAGCGAAAAATTCCCGGCCCCATGAAGACAAAACAATCACTCTGCTCGACATGCTCGTGTGGTCCGCGAATTACGCCTGGATTCGTTAAACTAACATAAGACATAGCGGGAACAAAATCTAATTCATCATGACGAAACATTTCCGCCAGCCAACCCCGCTCATCAATATTTTTATTTATTTTTTTTATAATAACACCATTAATCATATATTTATTTCTTTATTAAATTCTTTTTTAATAAACCATTCTGCGCTCCCAAGTGAGAAACCTTAGCGGCGGTATTTTCAAGCGCCAAGCGCAAGGCTGAATCAATATCACCAAAACAATTAAACCCGGCCGCAAAAGTAGAATTAAAAGCGTCGCCAATACCAGTCGTATCAACACGTTTTTTCTCTTTAATTATTTTATGTCGATAAATTTTTTCCCCGTCATAGGCGATTACGCCATCACCACCTAAAGTAATAACAACAATTTGCGGTCCAAAATCTTTAATGATTTTTATAAGGTTTTCCTCTTTATCTAAAAATGAATTCCTTAACTTTCTATTTTTATCGGAACTGAGAACTAATTCAATCGCCTCATCTTTATTAACTGAAAGCACCGTAGTATTTTTCAAAAAAGATGAAATCTTTTTTAAGCCGCCGGCCAGTTGCTGTCCGCCCGGATTCCAGTAAACTTTTAAATTACTATTTTTAACTTCTTGAAAAATTGCTTGTAAGTTTTTTAACCAGGCGCCAGAAAGTGAGGACAAATAAATATTACTAGTATTTCGCAAATACTTTTGTTCGTCTGGCCCAATTTTTAAATCATAGTTTGCGCCCCGAGCGCCAAAAATTATCCTTTCTCCACCCGGAGAAACAAGAATGAATGACGAACCACTTTCAGTCTTTTTATTAATTCTAATAAAATCAGTACTAATTTTATGGTCCTTAAAATTATTAATTATCGCTCGTCCGTCTTCATCATCACCGACGTTAATTATGCCAGCCGCCTTTAAACCGAAATTACTAAAACTAACAGCCGCATTCGCGGCGCCACCACCAAATGAATAATAAAATTTATCAACTTTTATTTTAGCGCCATATTCAAAGCCCAATAACTCCTGACGTAAAATATCTTTTTTATTTTTAATAAGCACTCCCTGATCAGTAAAGAAGGATACATCACGTGTGGCCCCACCAATAGCGATAAAATCGTATTTCATATTATGTTCATTATTATTTTTCTAATAATATCATATAAAAGATTTCTTTTCCAAGAAAAATGGCTTAATTCTTTTAGAAACCAAAGCGGCTAAATGAAACAAAATTAAAGCCGAGGCAAAACTCCAAAGGCATTGATAAGCAAGTGCCGTCCAAAAGCTCGATTTAATAAGGAAAAAAGTATTATAGTCAGTACTGAATAAATACAGGATCGTTGCCGCCAGAATGTTATAAAGAAAAGTTAAGCCGACCATTAAAACTACAAAGGTATAAAGCGAACGATTGGTTAACCAGTTTTTTAAAACCCATTCGGCCAGAAGTAAAATACAAAAAAATATTATTAAATAAAAACCAAAGAAATTAAAAGAAAGAACATCTAAGCAAAAACCGGCAATCATCGCCGAAATAAGAGCCAGACGAAGATCTAAAAAGAATAAAGTAAAAATAAGAACGGTTAAAACTAAATTGTATTGCCGAAATGGATCCGGTAAAGCGCTAATTAAAGAGAACTGCAGTAGCGCTAAAGAGGAGAGAATAAAAATTATAATTGTTATTTGCCAAAAACGTTTAAACATAAGCTAAGGAATAATAACCGTTACAACGGTTAAATCATTTAAATTAGCTAAAGGTTCAATGGTCGCGTCCTGCCAAACTTCGTTGCTTTCATTTCGAACTTCAATAATTTTACCGATTACAAGTCCGCGCGGAATATTTCCACCGAGCCCAGAAGTAATAACTGTGTCACCGGCAGAAATCTTTTCCAGTTGCGGAATATAATTCATTATAATTGTTAAGCCTAAATCGCCATCGGTTATTCCCTGCGTCCGCGCTTGATTCTGAATCGCCGCCGCCAGTTTACATTCCGGACTAGTCGTTAAACAAATCTTGGCACTGGTTTCCTTAACTTCAATTACTTTTCCAATAATAACCCCTTCCTCGCTCGCCACGCCTTGACCAATATTTACGCCGTCCCTAGTTCCTTTATTAATTACTAAATCTTGACCACTGTCTGAACCTTCAGAAATTGATTCACGCGCAATTACTTCGGCGGCGACCGCTTTAAAATTATTGTCACTTAAAAAATTTAATTGTTTTCGCAGTTTAGAATTCTCTTCGACTAATTCTTTTTGACCAGAATTTGCGACCGTTAAAATCGCCACTTCTTTAGTTAAGGCCTCAACCTGGGCCGAGAGCGAAACTTGTTTTTCTCGATCCTGGTAGGAACGACTAAAAATATTTCCGATATTATAAAAACGACCACTTACCGGTTTAACAATATTGAATAATACATTTTCAAGTGGCCTGAGGGCACCAATACCGTGTAAAAAAACCAGTAGTCCGAAAACTACTAGGAAAATTACAATCGGATTATTTCGCTTTATTCTTTTCATGATAAAAAAATTTTATTCAGCGTTATTGGCAAGAACAACTTTTTCAAGTAATTCTTTATTACCCAAAAGAAGTCCGGTCCCGCGCGCGACACAAGTTAGCGGATCGTCAACAATTTTTACCGGAACTTTAGCCGCGGCCGAAATTGCCTTATCTAGACCACGTAGTAGCGCGCCGCCGCCAGAAAGATATAAGCCACGCTCATAAATATCAGATACAAGCTCGGGCGGAGTAGTCTCGAGAATGGTTTTAATAGTTTCAATTATTTTTGATACGGTACGGCTAATTGCTTCTCGTACTTGCTTATCATTAATCATCACCGCTTTTGGTAAACCAGTTAATAAATCACGACCCCGAACTTCTATCTCTTTTGGTTCATCAAGGGGAACGGCTGAGCCGATACCAATTTTAATACTTTCGGCTAATTGCTCGCCGATTAAAATATTAAACTCTTCGCGAATATATTCAATAATATTATTATCAAATTCATTTCCAGCCGCTTTAAGCGAACGCCAAGTAACGACTCCCCCTAAAGAAATAACCGCAATCTCAGAAGTGCCACCACCAATATCAACAATCATTGTCGCCGTCGCTTCCGTTACCGGCAGCCGCGCGCCAATTGCCGCCGCCATTGCTTCTTCAATTAAATAAACTTTACGTGCTCCCGCGGAACGAGCCGCATCTTCAACCGCTTTTTTCTCAACTTCAGTTAAATCAAGCGGAATACCAATAACGACGCGCGGGCGAGAAATTAATGTAAAATTTTCACTATGAACTTTATTAATAAAATACTTCAACATTTTTTCAGTAATTTCAAAATCAGAAATAACGCCATCAACCAAAGGTTTAATCGCTTCAATATGTCCCGGAGTTTTGCCAACCATTTTTTTAGCGGCCTCGCCAACTTCGAGTATTTCATTGGTGCGCTTATTAATTGCAACCACGCTCGGTTCGTTAACAACTACTCCTTTATCGGCAACATAAACTAGAGTATTTCTCGTTCCGA
>JBBRSQ010000013.1:0-18678 GCA_038245255.1 Patescibacteria group bacterium
ATAAAAATGGACCCTTATATTAATGTTGACGCTGGTACAATGAACCCAATTGAACATGGTGAAGTTTTTGTTACTGAAGATGGTGATGAAACGGATCAGGATATTGGTAACTACGAGCGATTCTTGAATAAAAATATATATCGTGAGAATTACATGACAACCGGTCGAATATATCAAACCGTAATTTCTCGCGAAAGAAATTTAGAATATAAAGGAAAGTGTGTCCAGGTTGTTCCGCATATACCGCAAGAAATTAGAGAACGAATTGAGAAAGCGGTAAAGAAGGTGAAGGCAGAAATAATGATTATTGAAATTGGCGGGACTGTCGGAGAATATGAAAATTTATTGTTTTTAGAAGCAGCTCGAGTGATGAAACTTTTTAATCCTAAAGATGTTTTATTTGTAATTGTTTCGTATTTACCGATCCCAAATAAAATTGGAGAAATGAAAACTAAGCCAACCCAGCACGCTGTCCGTAGTTTGCAGTCGGCTGGAATTCAACCAGACTTTATCGTTGCTCGCAGCGAAAAACTTATTGATATGTCACGCCGAGAAAAATTGTCAATTAACTGCAATGTTCCCCTTGAAGCCGTAATTGCTGCCCCAGATGCTGACTCAATTTATGACATACCTCTCAATTTTGAAAAAGATGATTTGAGTTTAAGAATTTTAGAAAAATTTAATTTACCAGTTCGTAAGAAGATAAGTGATAATTCGGCGTGGAAAAAAATGGTTATTGCTTCAAAGATTAAAAGTCCAGAAATTAATATTGGTATTGTCGGTAAATATTTTTCAAGCGGTGACTTTAATTTTTCAGATTCATACATTTCAGTTATTGAGGCAGTAAAACATTCAGCGGCCTTTAACCGTTGTAAAGTAAAACTCCACTGGTTAAGTGCTGAAGATGTCGAGAAATCTGGAGTGCGAATTCTAAAACATTTAGATGGAATTATCGTTCCTCAGGGTTGGGGCGGCAGAGGATCGGAGGGAAAAATCAAAACAATCAAATATTGTCGTGAAAATAATGTGCCTTACTTTGGACTTTGTTACGGCATGCAAATGGCGGTAATTGAGTTTGCTCGTAATGTCGTTAAATTAAAAGATGCTAATTCTTATGAGTGCGATGCCAAGACAAGTAATCCGGTAATTAATATTATGCCTGGACAAGAAGAATTAATTGCCGAAAAAGGATACGGCGGAACAATCCGCTTGGGCGCCTGGCCTTGTAAGTTAATGCCAGGAACGCATTTAGCTAAAGCTTATGAAAAATTTGGAGCGGAGAAGGTAGTTAGTGAACGTCATCGCCACCGTTATGAATTTAATAATGATTATAGAGAAATCTTTGAGAACATGGGGTTAACAGTGGCCGGAACTTCTCCTGATGGTAAAATAGTTGAAGCAGTTGAAATTAAAAACCATCCTTTCTTTATCGGTGTTCAATTTCATCCCGAATATATTTCGCGACCGTTATCGCCACATCCACTATTTGTCGAGTTTATTAAGGTTTGTAAAAATAAGAAGTAGTTGCGAAAGGGAAACGGATTAATAAACTATTTTTAAAACAAAAAACAGGCTGAGAAGCCTGTTTTTAAGTGATAATTACTTATTTTTTTGATTTCTTTTTAGAAGCAATCTTTGCAGTTTTCTTGGTTTTAATTTTGATTGCTCTTTTTGTGCTATTTTTTGCTGTTTTTTTCTTAGAATTTTTTATAGCCGACTCTTTGGCTATTTTCTTTAATTCTTCTTTTTTCTCTTCGGTGAGAAGAATAACATTAACAATTTTTGTTGATTTGAGAGTATTGTTAAACTTTTTTAATTTTCTAGTTGTAAATTTTACAAAACCGCTCGCTAAAGCGAATAAAGTGTCATCACCGCCGATACCGACATTTAATCCAGGGTGATATTTTGTGCCCCGTTGACGAATAATAATTGCGCCAGTTTTAGCCCATTGGCCATCAGTTAACTTAACGCCTAAACGTTTACTTTCAGATTCGCGACCCAGCGAGGTTGATCCAGCGGCTTTCTTATGTGCCATATGTATTGATTATACACAGAAAATGCTAGCCAGGAGACTAGCAATCAAAGGTAATTAAAGTTTTATGGTTTAAATATAACTCACGTGGGATAATATGTCAAATATCGCCTGTTAGATAAGTGTTAAAAAGGGTTTTAATTTTTAAAAAACATGCTATAATAATAACATAAAATTTAATTAAATAATTTATAAAGTATATGGTTAAAGTAGATCAAGATAAGTGCATTGGTTGTGGTTTGTGTTCAGGAATGTGCCCAGAAACCTTCGTCATGAATGGCGACGGTAAATCGGAGGTTATTGATCCTAAAGCGACTGATTGTGCTAAAGAAGCGGCCGCCAATTGCCCGGTCAATGCAATTACTGTTAATTAATATAAACTATGGCTGGTGAAATAATCGCAGAAAAATTGAGCACGCCTAATCCCGAGATTGTTCCCGCTAAAATAGAAAGAATACCAAGTCCAGAAAGTCATTCTGAGCTGATTTTGCCTAAGATTGAAAAAATTAGTGATAGTCCGAAACCAGTGGAATTAAAAAATAATACAAATATTGTTGCCGTTTCTCAAACCCAGAATTGGCAAAAAAAACGTGCTCTTGAAATTGATAATATTTTGTCTGAAGGTTTAAACGAAGTTTTCTTAAAAATGAATTCAGCCGAACAAGCGGCCTTTAAAAAAAGCGGGGAAGAAACCGTTTTGAAAATTAATAAGTTATTAATGGAAACCAAAGTTAAGGTTAATAAAATTGTTGAGTTGATAAGAAAATGGCTAAAACTTATTCCGGGGATTAATCAATTTTTTGTCGAACAAGAAGTAAAGATTAAAGCTGATCGAATAATAAAGATTAAAAATAATTTCTAGTATGACTGAAGTCGTATCTTATAATCAAATTAATTTTCTTGAACCGATCATGTGGATTCTTGCCTTTTTAATTTTTGTTGTGATCATCGTTTATATTTTGCGCATTCTGCTTTCACGTAGGCATTATTTTCCTCATCAAGTTTTTTTAGTTCGTTTGCCAAAAGATAAACCTGATGATGATAAAAAAGTTGCCAATGTGTCTACTTTAAGAGAAGAAATTGCTAAGGGTGAAACCATATTTGCCGCCGTCGGCGGTTTGAGGGCAGAAAGAGGACTAAAAGCTTGGTTAACCGGCCGGCACGATCATTTTTCTTTTGAAATTGTTGCTAGTCATAATAAAATTGCTTTCTATGTGGTTGCGCCTTTTTCTAATCTTCGATATATCGAACAACAGATTCAGGCTTATTACCCAGAGGCAGTCGTTGAAGAAGTTGAAGACTATAATCCTTTTAGTATGACTGGGCAAATTGCGGCCGCTTCACTGCGAACAACGCGGGGTTTTTTCTTTCCAATTAAAACTTACCAAAAAATGGAAGTTGACCCGCTGAACTCTTTAATCAACACTCTTTCTAAACTTAATAAAGATGAGAGTTTAGCTATTCAATATCTAGTGCGCAGTGCTAATAAATCTTGGCATCGCCGCGCTCGCCGTGTCGTTACTAGTATTCATAAAAAAAATTCGGTTGCGGGCGGAGTCAGAGCGAGCACACCACTGGGCAGGCTAGCTGATATTTTCGTTATCGGTAGTAGTGCTAAGAAAGAGAAAGAGAATAATGCGTCCCGTAAATTATCAGCGATTGATGAGGAAACTGTTAAAAGCATTGAGCAAAAGAATTTAAAAACCGGGCTTAATGTTAATCTTCGAATTATTGCCTGCGCTAAAACTAAAGAAGATGCGGGACGCTACCTTGAGAATATTGTTTCAACATTTAGTGAGTATAATAATTTCAGTTACGGAAATAATTTCTCTCGAGCTAATAAAAAATCACCCGAGAAAATAGTTCAAGATTTTATTTATCGACACTTTCAAGAACGAAATAGTTTTTTATTAAATAGCGAGGAGCTAGCTAGTATTTATCATTTTCCACTACGCGGTACAGAGACGCCAAACATTATGTGGCTATCTTCAAAAATTGCGCCTGCACCTGCTAATATACCTACGGAAGGAATATCACTCGGTATAAATATTCATCGTGGAATTAAAAAAGAAATAAGAATAAAACGTCAGGACAGACGTCGTCATACATATTTAGTCGGTAAATCAGGTACCGGTAAATCAGTGCTGCTAGCCAACATGGCTATTCAGGATATTCAAAACGGAGAAGGCGTTTGTGTCTTCGATCCGAACGGCGATTTAATTACCGATATTTTAGATCGCATTCCCCCAGAAAGAGCCGAGGACGTTATAATTTTTTCTCCTGGCGACATTGAACGACCGCTAGCATTGAATTTATTAGAATATGATGCGCGCTATCCGGAACAAAAGAGTTTTGTAATTAATGAAATGATTGGTATTCTGGACAAACTTTATGACTTAAAAGCCACCGGCGGACCGATGTTTGAGCAATATATGCGCAACGCGATGTTGCTGATTATGGATGACCCTGAATCAGGTTCGACGTTAATGGAAATACCGAAAGTATTGGCTGATGAAGAATTTAGAAAATAT
The DNA here is from genome assembly GCA_038245255.1 of Patescibacteria group bacterium. Taxonomy (GTDB): domain Bacteria; phylum Patescibacteriota; class Patescibacteriia; order Patescibacteriales; family UBA12465; genus UBA12465. The sequence goes on from JBBRSQ010000013.1 coordinate 4,564, forward strand.
AAATTATCAACTTGTAAGAATCAAACAGTCGTCGATTTTTGGCGTAAGGAAGCAGAAAAGGCAGGTGGGGAGGCCGCGCTTGCTAATATTGTTCCATATATTACTTCTAAGCTCACGTCTTTTATTTCTAACGACATGATGCGACCAATTATTGGTCAACAAAAAAGTGCTTTTAACTTACGTGAAGTAATGGATGGTCAGAAAATATTACTCGTCGACTTACCCAAAGGTTTGGTTGGTGAAATGAATGCTTATTTACTAGGAATGATCCTAGTCGGAAAAATCTTAATGGCCGCTTTATCGCGGACAGACTTAGCACCAGAAAACCGTAAAGATTTTTATTTATACATTGATGAATTTCAAAATTTTACAACCAATTCTATTTGTCAGATTTTATCTGAAGCTAGAAAGTATGCGCTTGATCTAATTATTGCTCATCAATATATTGGACAACTCAGTAAAAATAATAATCATGAAATTAAAGACGCTGTCTTTGGTAACGTGGGCACGATGGTAAGTTTTAAGATTGGCTCAGAGGATGCAGAATTTCTAGTTAAAGAATTTTCTCCAGTTTTTAACAACTATGATTTGATAAATGTAGATAAAGGGATGGCTTGTATAAAATTACTGGTTGATAATAGTGCCACTCGTCCATTTTCACTTAATACTATTTGGCCGATATTAGGAGTTAAGCGACCCGGGATGGCCGAAAAGATTAGAGCTCTAAGTAGATTAAAGTATGGACAGAACACGCGGCTAGTTGAAGCAGAAATTAATCGTCGCACTCATTTACCTTTAATAAAAGAAAAATTAAAGTAAGACCAATATGCCGACTTTGTATCGTGATTATCGTCCCCAAAATTTTGCAGAAATTTTGGGTCAAAATCATATTAAAATAACTTTGCAAAATGAAATTAGTGCTAATAAATTAGCTCAGGCTTTTTTATTTTGTGGCCCTCGTGCCGTTGGCAAAACTACCTTAGCGCGCGTTTTGGCAAAAACAATTAATTGTTTAAATCGTAAAGATGGTGAGTTCGAGCCTTGTAATATATGCGCTAATTGCATTAGTACGACACAAGGAAAGAATTTAGACGTAGTTGAAATTGACGCCGCCTCAAATACAGGGGTTGATAATGTTCGCGAAAATATTATTAGTTTTTCACGTTTAATGCCGGCAAGTTCGCGCTTCAAAGTTTTTATAATCGATGAAGTACACATGCTTTCGATTTCGGCTTTTAATGCACTTTTAAAAATCATTGAAGAACCACCTTCTTATATCGTGTTTATTCTTTGCACGACAGAAATTCAAAAAGTTCCATTAACTATTATTTCCCGTTGTGAACGTTTCGATTTTAAAAGAATTAGCATTGCCGATGTTGTAAAAAAATTAACTTTGATAGCTAAAGCGGAAAAGATTGATATTGATCAAGAAGTATTAGAAGCGGTGGCGCGTCGTTCTGGTGGTCATTTGCGAGATGCCGAAAGTTTACTTGGCCAAATTTTTTCTCTTGGTGATAAAAAGATTACACTTGAACAAGCGGAAATTGTTATTCCTCACTATAACAGTAATGAGGCAGTTGATTTGCTCGATCATTTAAGCCATAAAGATGCTAGTAGGGCCGTTTCCTTAGTAAATGATCTTGTCGACTCTGGTGTTAATCTTAAAAATTTTACGGGAGAACTTGTTGCCTTACTAAGAAAAATAATGCTTAATAAAGTAAACCCAGGTCTAACTGATAATCTCGGTTTGAATCTTGGTGAAAATTTAGATACTAAAGTAAATGCAATTTCAGCCAGTCTTAGTTTTGAACAAATAATACTTTATACGAAACGCTTCCTCGAAGCGTACAATGATAATAAAAATCCCTTAATTTCGCAGTTACCTCTGGAACTAGCAATTATTGATATATGTTTTTCAGGTCAGGCACCGAGTACTGCTAGTGTTTCTTCGAGCGCTCAAAGTAATGAAACATATAAGAATTTACTACTGAAGAAAAAAATAGAAACTCCAAATTCAGAACTTAATAAGGAAACTGATAAAATTAAAAGTAATGGAGAGGAACCAAAAACTGAAACTTTTAAAAAAGTGCTAACGAATTTAAGCGTTGAAGATGTTGCTGATAAATGGGCAGAGTTTTTAGTTAGAATTAAAAAGTATAATCATTCATTATCTTTTGTTTTACAAAATTGCCAACCCCAAGATGTTAAAGACAGTCGTTTGTGTTTAATTTTTAAATATAAATTTCATCAAGATAGAATAAATGACGCAACGATTAAAAATATTGTTGAAACTACTTTAGCTGAAGTTTATGGATGTTCGCTGGGCGTTAACTCAACTATTGATGAAAATTTAGAAATAAGACATGAGGAAAGGGCACCTATAGTAGTAGCCAGCCCTGAGCAAGGCGAGACACCTTTAAAAAAGACCGATAGTTTACTTGGCGACCTCCTTAAAACATTTGGCGGGGAAGTGATTAATTAATAAGATATTTATATGATAGATATAAAAATTATTCGAGAAAATCCAGAACTCATAAAAACCAATAATCGTAATCGTCAAGTGAATGTTGATGTTGATTTACTTCTAAAGTTAGATTCTGATATCAGGACTCTCTTAGTTGAAATTGAAGCAGCTCGCGCCCAAAGAAATCAAGCATCAAAAACGAAACCAACGCCTGAAATTATTGAGAAAATGAAATTGCTTGGAGAATCTTTAAAAGAGCTAGAAGCAGAAAAAGAAATCAAGCAATTAAAATTAACTGAACTTCTTTTAGCCATACCAAATTTAACACACCCGGAAGTTAAAATTAGTGATGACGAAGATGATAATCCGGTTCTGGAAACATACGGAGCGCCAACAAAATTTTCATTTACTCCTAAGGATCATGTCGAGCTTGCACTGGAATTAGATTTAATTGATTTTGATAGAGCTACTAAAGTTAGTGGAGCAAAATTTTATTATTTAAAAAACGAGTTAGCTTTGATGGAATATGCTCTTATTCAGTATGCTTTGAATATTTTAATAAGTCATAATTTTATTCCCGTGACAACGCCTGATTTAGCAAAAAGGGAAGTAGTTGAAGGGATGGGGTACAATCCTCGTGGCGAATCAACCCAAATTTATAATATCGAAAGTTCGGATTTATGTTTAATTGGTACTTCTGAAATCACCATGGGCGCCTATCATAAAGACGAAATTCTAGAAGAGCTTGATTTACCAAAAAAGTATGTCGCGGTTTCACATTGCTTTCGGACTGAAGCCGGTTCATATTCAAAATTTTCAAAGGGAATTTTTAGAGTGCATCAATTTACAAAAATTGAAATGTTTCAATACGTGAAACCGGAAGATGCTGAAAAAACACAACTTGAATTATTAAATATTGAGAAAGAAATATTTAAAGGTTTAAAACTACCTTTTCAAGTAATTGACCACTGTAGCGCCGATCTTGGGGCCCCCTCAATTCGGACTTTTGACCTTGAGGCTTGGATGCCTGGTAAGCCTGCCTCTGACGGCAGCCAAGGGGCTTGGGCAGAAGTAACATCAACCTCAAACTGTACTGATTTTCAGTCTCGGGCTATGAATATCAAATACCGAAAAAGTAACGGTGACAAAGAACTCGTGTATACTCTTAATGGAACAGTTATTTCCATTCCACGTTGCTTAATTGCTATTTTAGAAAACAACCAAAATAAAGATGGATCAATTAATATGCCCAAAGTTCTGCTTCCGTATTTACCTAAAAAATACTCGCAGATTAAAGCAAAAAAGAAATAAAGTAAATGAAAAAAAATCAGATATTATTCAGTTTAATTTTAGTTTTGTTAGTAACTATAATATATGGTCTATTTTTTTATTTTCGTGAAGTTGAAGCCGCCACTTTAAAGCCAGACTTTCCGCGACTTGCTAATTATTATTTAAAGTGGGAAATAAGTGATGCGGAAGCGCATGAGTTAGCTAAATGGGATTTGTTAATTCTAGATATGGAAGTTCAGGAAAATAGTCGCGCCCAGCTGTTAAAAATTCGTGAACTTAATCCTAATATTATTATTCTTGCTTATATTAATGCCGTTGAACAAATTGATAACCCTCAAGATTATAATCGTGCGGAGCTCAGAAATCGCTTAGCTACAAATATCCCCGCCAATTGGTGGTTAAAAGACAGTAGCGGGCGTAAAATCTCTAACTGGCCATATAATTCAATGTTAAACTTGACTGAAAATGCGCCAGTTGATAATAGTGGTAACCATTTTAATGATTATTTACCTAATTTTGTTGTAAATGAGATTAAAAAAAGTGGTCTTTGGGATGGAGTCTATTATGATAATACTTGGGGTGATATTTCTTGGTTAAATCAAGGAAATCTTGACTCAAACAATGATGGCCAGCGTGACGATAAAACGACATTAGATAAGGCTTGGGCGACAGGATTTGCGAAAGTCCTGACAAAAACGCGTGAGCTAGCCGGCTCAGGATTTATAGTAATCGGTAACGGGAAAGTTTACGAACCCTATCAAAGTTTGCTTAATGGAGTAATGCTCGAAAGTTTTCCTTCTTCTTGGGAAAACGATGGCACTTGGTCGGGGTCTATGAAAACATATCTGCATCTCCCCGCACAAAATAAAATACCCAACGTCTCGGTTGTGAATGTTTCGAATAAAAATCAAGTTGATTATCGTCGTTTTCGGTTTGGACTGGCAAGCACTTTAATGGGCAGTGGTTTTTATAGCTTTGATTATGATATTTCAAATCACGGACAAACTTGGTGGTATGATGAATATAATGTTGAGCTTGGCACGCCACAATCAGTCGCCTATAATATTCTACCAAACCAAGGGCAGGAAATTAAAGCCGGTCTTTGGCGACGCGATTTTAAATTTGGAACTGCAATTGTAAACTCATCCAATAAGGAGCAGACTTATGTATTTCTTAAAGAGGAGATGGAAAAAATAAAAGGAACCCAAGACCCAAATTTTAATACTGGTTTAAAAATTAATTACATAAAGTTAGCCCCTCAAGACGGTGTGATTCTCCTACGACGAAACAACGTCATAACTGACAGCTCATTTGTAAACGGATATTTTTACCGAATCTATGACTTTAATGGACAACAAACCAGAAATGGTTTTTTTCCATATTTAAATAATTTTCCCGGAGAGCAGAACATTATTATTACAAATCAAAATTCAACAATTCAAGATGTCAGCCTCAGCGCGGGATCGGGTTTAGTTATTCTGCAAAAAAATGGTGTAAATTTGGCTAATTTTTTCCCATATACAAAATCGTTTAAAGGGGCCGTGAACATAGCCGCTAAAATTGATGATGGCTATGTCACTCAGGTTATAACGGGACCAGCTAGTGGTGGTCCTCAGGTTAGAATTTTCCGACCGGACGGAAAGCTGTTAGGAAATTTTTTCGCTTATGATAAGAATGCCAGAGGTGGTGTTAGCGTGGCTATCGGCGACATTGATGGCGATGGTATCGACGAAATCGTTACTGGACCTGGCGCCGGGCTTGAGCCATTAATAAAAATATTTACATCTCGAGGTATCTTAAAAAATAGTTTCTTTGCCTATGGGAAAATGTTTAAAGGTGGCGTCAGCGTTGCGATTGGCGATGTAAATGGTGATGGGAAAAATGAAATTGTAACGGCGCCAGGAGCTGGCGGGGGACCACAGATAAGAATATTTAACGAGCAAGGGATCGCACTGAAAAGCTTTTTTGCTTATGATCAGGCATATCACGGTGGCCTTAGAGTAAGTCTTAGCGATATGGATAATGACGGTGTTTTTGAAATTTTAGCTGGTATTAAGAATTTTTATTAAAATATATGTTTAAATTCATTGGTCGATATTGGCAAAAGCGACGACAGCGATTTTATTTAAAGAATCGGTGGCACTTGGTGTTAGATTTATCGCTAGGAATAATTATTATTCTACTTTTTTCTACTTTGATTGTATTTCACTATTACAACCCGTTTTATAAAGTTAATCCGATTGTGCCAGTTCAGGGTCAAAATGAATTTGATTTAAACAATCCGCCCTTAGCTTTTGATTTTTCTTTAGCGAGTCCGTCGCTACGCTTAGATGAGCCCGTTGAATTAAGACTCATATATAAAAATGATGGTAAATTTGAAATAAAAAATATTAGTTCAGACTTAGTAGTAGTAGATAAAAATTACGAAATAAAAAAAATAGAGCTTCTCGATTCGAAAGCCGAGTTAACAAATGTAAAAATAAATAATCACCACTTAAACATTCCTAGTTTAGGGGTCGGCGAAACTCTAGTTATACCTTTAAAAGTTTACTTCTCTAATCGAGTTAAAGGACAAAGGTATATTAAATGGCAGGTCCAGAACGAATATCAAGTACAAGATCATAGTGTTAAAGAAGTTTTTTCACTTGAGAATCTAAACGTGGCCGCCGAAGTAATTGCTTCTGGTGCTGTTTATTATAATAGTCCTCAAGGAGATCAATTAGGCGCGGGACCCTTGCCTCCAGTTGTCGGACTGCCTACTAATTATTGGGTATTTTTTGATGTAAAAAGCACCGGGGACTTTAAAGATTTAGTTCTCACGGCCAAATTATCAAAACAAGTTGAGCTTCTTAGCCGCCGTTCCGTTTTAGCTGGAGAATTTAATTATAACAAGACTTCAAAACAGGTTATCTGGAAAATTCCAGAAATAGATAATCAAAGCGATAGCTATCGAGTCGGATTTGAGGTCCAGTTTATACCAGAGCTAAATCAACTCGGAAGAAATGCGGTTTTGTTATCAAATATTAAATTTTATGCAACTGATGTCTTAATCAATGATGTTAGTTATGATGTTCTACCTGATTTAACATCGAACCTTGATTTCGATCGGATTAATAAAGGAGACGGAGAGATCGCCCAACCTTAATGAAATTTTATGATTAATTTTTTTAGACGATTATTAAAACCAAAGTATGAAACCCTGAATAAAATCGAGATTGATGCAAAAAAAATAATTTTCAATTATAATTATTTAAAATCTCGACAGGGAAGTTCGGAAATATTTCCAGTTTTAAAATCTAACGCTTATGGTCATGGATTAAAAGAAATGTGTGAAATTCTAAATACTTCTTCGGCGCCGATGGTCGCCGTTGACTCTTTTCCTGAAGCGCAGATTGCCTGGCATTATTTTAAAAGAAAAGTTTTAATTTTAGGAGAGATGCCGCTTCGAGTTTATAACTACTGTGAATTTAAGCGCTCGGAGTTTGTAGTTTATAACTCGGATACTTTAAAACATTTAGCTAAATATGGAAAAAAAGCCCAGGTTCATTTGTTTATAAATTCGGGAATGAATAGGGAAGGGATTAAAGATTTGGCCGATTTTATTTTAAATAATAAAAAATATCTAGATAAAGTAGAAGTAGTTGGTCTTTGCTCGCATTTAGCGTCAGCGGACGAGCAATCAATTCTAAATCAAGCTCAGGAGGATGAATTTGTGGCGGCCCTGGAGGCGCTACGTACTAACGGCTATTTTCCGCGTTGGGTGCATCTTGGTAACTCCGCCGGATTACTAAGTATAAACAATAAAATATTTACGGCTTATCGACCGGGTTTAGCACTGTACGGTTATAATCCTTTTTCGAGCGCAAATAGACTTGAGTCTGACATTGATAAATTTTTACAGCCTGCACTTAAAGTGAGCTCACAGGTCATGTCAGTGCAAAATCTATCACCGGGCGAATCAGTCTCTTATAATGAGACTTATCGAGCAATTAAAGAAACAAATATTGCAATTATTCCTTTTGGATATTTTGAGGGGCTTGATCGACGTTTATCAAACCGAGCAGAATTTAAGGTTATTAGCTCTGGAACTGAATTTTGGGCGCGGATCGCAGGTAAGATTTGTATGAACTTATCCTGCTTAGATGTTAATGATCAAGTTGTTACTAAGGGAGATACTGTTATTATTGTTTCGGATAACAGGGAAGACCCTAATTCCGTGGTTGAGTTAGCCAAATCAATTAATATGATTCCCTATGAATTTTTGGTCCATTTGCAGTCGAGCATAAGGCGTGAGATTAAGTGGTAATACAATTATTTCTTATTTATGTCAAGAGCAGGGAAATTCAAAAGAAAAATTAAGAAGGATTATCAAGCTAAAAATTTATCAAATCCTTTTTTTCATAAACCAAAAAAGAAAACTAATAAAAGTTTATTTATCTGTTTGGGATTGACGGCCGTGATATTAATTATCTTTAGTATTTGGTTCTTTTTGGCTGCTCCTTTTTGGAAAATTAAAAATATTAAAATTGAAGGTTTAACTCGTATTTCTGATGCCGAAATTACTTCTAAGATTTGGGATCAAGCTAATAAATCACGTTACTTATTTTTTAAACAAGATAATCTATGGTTATTTAACGCTTCCGAGGCTCAAGCTACGATTTTGTCATCATATAATTTAGCCGCCCTAGAAATAAGTAAACGCCCGGCAAAAACTCTAGTAGTTAAAGTTAGCGAACGTCCATATTCTTTTATTTTTCAACAGGGAAATAATTTTTACTACAGCGCTAGCGACTCTTATATTATTCCGGAAGCTTCGGTGACCGAAGATGATATGTCAAAATATTTAATTTTAGAAAATAGAAATTCCAATAACCTTATAAATGAAAATAACAAAATAAACATTAGTGACAGTTATTTGAGTTTTATGCTTGATCTAGCTAATAATCTCTCAGGCCATAGCGAGCTTAGTGTTGAACGTTTTATAATCGATCAAGAATTTAATACTATTAAAGTTAAATTTCACGATGGTCCAGAGGTCTATTTCAATACTAAAACTGAAGCCAAGGCGCAAGTCGAGCGCTTAGTTCTTGTCAAAAAAGAGAAAATAAAGGATAATTTTAGTAAGACTAATTATATTGATCTCCGCTACGGTGATCGGATATTTATTAATTAAGCGTACAAACATATGGAAGGTGCATTTAAATCTTTTTTTACTTTAGCAATTTTAGTTTTTTGTTCAGTCGTAATCGGAATATTTCTAATTGTTCTGAAAGTTATTTTAATGTTTCAACCCGAGATACATTTAATGGGATTGTTAATTAATCGTATCTAAAGACCTTTACAGTAGTGTAACTCGCAAATGCTTTAAATAGTGGTTATAAGGGCGCCTGTTTGGTGCCTTTAGTTTTAAAGGTTAATACGTGTATTAATATACATTATGCGAAGTATCGCGCTAGCCTTTCTTTGAGTTTCTTGGCTCTTTTTACACTTCTTCTCTTTCTTCATTCTTTATATTTCTTTTAAACTACTAAAGCTTAGATAAATATACCTCCTGAGCTTTGACTCTTGGCACACTCCAATTCGCCATTAGTGAACAAATCAAGATTTTGTCCAAATTAAGCTTTTATATCCTACTATTGACAAATTATCACTTCCCTGTCATGCGTAATTTTTTCAAACATTCATCATTACTATAGTCAAAATTTAAAAATATATGACTTATGTAAATATGCTATAATTATAATATGGAGAAGAATAAATCAATCATTGCCTATTTAATTGACTACTTAGATTATTCCGAAATTGAAAAAGGGCTTTCCTCTAAGACACAGGAAAATTATACTCGTTTTTTACGAAAATTTTTTGTTTGGTTAAAAGATAATAAACTTGAGGCCCTAAAACCGAGCCAGCTTACAGCGGAGCATATTTGGCAGTATAAAGTCTATTTATCGCGTCATATCGACCCTAGAAGCCGTAAAACGCTTAAAAAGACGACTCAGAACTACTATTTAATTGCTTTACGTTCCTTGTTAGAATTTTTTGTCGAAAAAGATGTTTCGGCTCTTTCACCTTCGAAAGTAAAGTTAGCTAAAGATAAAGCTGATAAAGAAATTAAATTTTTAAGCTTAGATCAATTAGCGCGCTTACTTGAATCTCCTGATTTAAAAACAATTATTGGCCTGCGCGATCACGCGCTTTTGGAAACTCTTTTTTCAACAGGCTTACGAGTTGCCGAGTTGGCGGCTTTAAATTGTGATCAACTAAGAATAAAAAATGAGACACATGATCTTGAAATTGCTGTCGTTGGTAAAGGAAGTAAAATAAGGACAGTATATTTTTCGGAGCGAGCCGTTAAAGCAATCAGACAATATCGAGCGCAGCGCCAAGACATGGATGACGCTCTATTTATAAATTATAAACGTGGGGCTGCCAAGAGTACGGCTTCGCGCCGCTTAACAGTAAAAAGTATCGAAGATATTGTTAAAAAATACGTAATTATCAGTGGTTTGCCGGTTATGGCAACTCCGCACACGCTCCGCCATTCATTTGCTACCGATTTATTAAATCAAGGAGTTGATCTTAGAACTGTTCAAGAGTTTTTAGGCCATAGCAACATCGCGACAACTCAAATTTATACTCATGTTACTAATAAACAACTGCGCGATATTCATCGTCGCGTTCATGATAATCGTAAATTTTAGTTAACAAAAAAAGCTGAGAAAATTTCTCAGCTTTTTAAAATCAATTAATATTTACGGTAAATAATTTAAAGGGTTAACTGGTAGACCATCTTTTCTCACTTCGAAATGTAAATGAGAGCCGGTTGTAAATTTTCCTGAGCCAATACCACCGGGCATTCCACCGCTACGACCAATCGCCTGACCCTGCGTAATATATTGATCTTGGCTCACGAAAACAGCCGAAACATGGCCATAAACTGTTGATAAACCATCGCCATGAATTAACATTATATAGGCATAGTTGCCATTGCCATCGAATTTAACTTTAGCAACGTAGCCATCGGCAGCGGCGGTAATGGTTGTTCCCTGTTTTGCACGAATGTCAATCGCCGGATGTTCACCGATAATTTTTCTAAAAGGATATTCTGGATCATGGAAAGAAGTTGTAATTAAATTTTGTGGAACTGGCCAGGCGATGGTATTATTACCATTATTCAGCTTAGATTTATCCTTGGCACTCATCTTTGCCCTAATTTGACGTTCAGCGTTAGCGATATCAGCAGCCGCTTGATCTTGCTCTCTTTTTGCTTGAAGAAGTAAACTCTGATATTCTTTTTCTGAGGATTTTGTTTCTTCAAGAATATATGATTTATTTTCTTGCTCGTAAAGAAGGTTGTCTTTCTTATCTTCAAGTTTGCTCTTTAGAGATAATAATTCATTATTTTTCTCGTCGAGAGAAAGTTTGTTTGTTTCTAGGCGCTCCTTGTCGGATCGTAAGCCCTCAACGGTTGAACTGATTTCTTTATTTGTATCTTCTAAATAGCGTGCTTGATTTAAAAATTCCGACAAAGAGTCATTTAATAAAAGCATCTCGAGTGTAGACACTTGATCTTGTTTGTAGACAAGGCGTAGGAGGCTTGAAATATGTTCTTTTTGCTTTTCGACCTGAGTATCAAGATTACTACTGTCGATTTCAATTTTTCTAATCTCGAGGCTAGTTTTATTAATTTCTAAGTTAGTTCCTTCAATGTCTAATTTAGATTTAATAAGATGATCTTCAAGTAAGGATAGCTGATTATTTAAGTTTATCTTATCGCGTTGTTTAATTTCTATTTGAGCCTGGTATTCTTCCTGTTTAATTTTGAGATTGTCTATTTGCTGTTTTTGATTTTGGATTTTTTTATTTAAAGCATCAATTTCAGGATCATAATCAGACGATTGACTAAATACAAAAGAGGCCGAAGAAAGCATTCCCAAGGCGATTAAAGCTAAAAAACCGATTTTAAAATATTTATTATTTTTAGAGTGAAGAAATTTTTTCATTTATCTAATTATAACATTTTTTTAATTTTTCGTAAAGCTAAGCATCTGGTCGTAGATATTTTTCGAAATAGTTGAAATAGCATCTTCCATTAATTTAAAGTCGTCGCCTCGAGTCATCACACATAGTAAATAATTACTATTTTTCATATAAATGATACCACAATCATGGAGTTGTTTTTTATTTTCAAAAATTCTTTCCCCAAATTTATGAGAAACAACAACATCTTTGGGTAATTTTGCATTTAAGCCACTATCAAAACTAGCAGTCGTCAATATGTTTAAAGCTTTTTCAGATGTTTCCTTACTAAGATATGGGGCATTATAAAGAATTCGGAAAAAAGAAGAATATTCAGTAATTGTCATGTAATTTTCGGAGTCTTCGACACTCGGAACAGGAATATTTAAATCACTGTATATCTTATCTAAATCAGCTGGTTCGATGTTTGCTAGTAGAGTGTTGGCGGCCACATTATCAGAATACTTAATTGATCTATTTATTAACTCTTGAACAGTGTATTCCTTATTAATTTCAAGTTTTTCAGTCGGTAAAATATTTTGACTCAAGGTATCAGTCTCGTAGTCGATAACCTTGAGTTTTTGATCTAATATCGCGGGCTTAGTTTCGGAAATTTTTAAGTACGCCATCATTAATGGCACCTTCATAAGACTAGTCGGTGAAAATTTTTCTTTTTCGTCGATTCCAATCCAAGGGCCATTGTTTAAGTCACGCATATACAAAGAAACAGTACTAACATTCTCCTTTTCGATTTCATTTTGAATATCATTTTCAATATTTTCTTTTAATTTTTTAAAATTACGATCTAATGGCTGGCTATTTTCACAATCGAGTAAAGGGCTAATATATTTAAAACCCATTTGGTGGTTTTCTGAGTTTTTGAAAGGTAATGGTTTATAAAAAAAGCGATCAAGAAAAAAAGCGATAACCAAGCAAACAGCAACGCTGAAAAAAATAATTAAATAGGAATATTTCGTTTTCATAAGAATATAGTAAAAAATTACTTGAGAGCTCTTTCTAAACGCAACAGACTTTCATTTTTTCCGAGAACGGATGCAACTTCAAAGGGGCCGGGACTATTTTTTAAACCAGTGAGCGCAACTCGTAGCGGCCAAAGGTAATCACCATTCTTCATGCCCTGCTCTTTTATCCAGGAAATGATAGTATTTTCTAAATATTCTTTTTGCCAATTTTCTTCTTCTATTTTTTCGAGTTCAGAATTAATCAACTTTAGATTATTTTTAGCGTCTTCAACACTTAGGTTTTTCCAGCAAAGTAAACTTTGCTCGTATTGTTTTTCAGTATAAAGAAAGTCAGTTAGTTCGACGACGTCTTCAAGCTTTTTCATTCTATCTTGGGCCAGACTGACAAAGCCTTCTAATTTTTTTTGATCTTTAATTTCGTGACCGGTATTTTCTAGGTAGGGGCGGCAGAGTTCGGCTAGTTGAGTGATAGATTTTTGTCTAATATAGTAACCGTTATAATAATCTAACTTCTCTAAATCAAAAATAGCCGGACTGGCTCCAATTCCATCGATTGAAAAACTTTTTTCGAGCTCTTTTAAGGAATAGATTTCTTGGTCATTTTTTCCGTGCCAGCCTAAAAGCGCACAAAAATTAATAATTGCTTCCGGTAAATAACCCTTATCGCGAAATTGCTCGGCGAAAACGTCTCCTTGTCGCTTACTTAATTTACCGCCAGTTTTATTTAAAATTAATGGAAGATGAATATATTTTGGCGGCTGCCAATTAAAAGCTTGATAGAGAAGAATATTTTTTGGAAATGATGAAAGCCATTCATCGCCGCGAGTAACATGAGTGATTTGCATTAAATGATCATCAACAATATTAGCAAATTGGTAAGTCGGAATTCCATTTGATTTTATTAGAACCTGATCGTCTAAATCGCTGGCCTTAAAATCAATGTCACCGCGTATTTCGTCGTGAACGATAACATGGCCATCGCGCGGCATTTTTTGGCGAATTACAAAGGGCTCCCCGGATTTAAGACGCTCGTTTATTTCACTAGCACTGAGATGGCGGCATAGTTTATCGTAGCGAGGAGCTTCTTTACGAGCTTCTTGAGCCAAGCGCATATCAGTTAGTCGTTCTTCAGTACAAAAACATCGATAAACTTTCTTTTCTTGCAAAAGCTCATCGATATGTTTTTTATAAACATTTAGTCTTTCAGTTTGAACATACGGACCGAAGTTTCCGGTTGTATGTGGACCCTCGTCAAACTCTATTCCTACCCAATTAAGAATATTTAGAAGTTTATCGAGCGCGCCTTCTATTTCTCTTTTTTGATCGGTATCTTCAAGACGTAAAATAAATTTACCTTTC
>JBBRSQ010000014.1:0-18669 GCA_038245255.1 Patescibacteria group bacterium
AAAAAAAATAAATAAAACTATTAAGCCGGCGAAAAGAAAAATACTCCTAATGTCAGCCAGTGGCAAAAAATGGAATCAAGCTCTGGCAAGAAAATATTCTAAATTAGATGAAATTATTTTTGTTTGCGGACGTTACGAAGGAGTTGATGCGCGAATCAAAAATTTTATTGACGAGGAGATTTCCGTCGGTGACTATGTTTTAACCGGTGGTGAATTACCGGCCTTAACTATTATCGACTCAATCACTCGACTCCTCCCTGGCGTCCTCGGCAATAAAGACAGTGTTGTTGAGGAGTCGCACTCTGAAGATGGCGTTAATGAATATCCTCAATATACTCGCCCAGAAATATTTAAAGTTGGAACAAAAAAATATCCAGTTCCAAAAATTCTTCTCGGTGGAGATCATAAAAAGATTCATGAATGGCGAATGAAAAATAAAACTAAAAACTAAAAAAAGCCCGATTTAAAAGTCGGGCTTTGTGTTTTTTTTGCTAATTATTATTTAGACTTATTAGCCTTTGTGATTTTCTTTTGTATTTTTTTTAGATTTTGAGAAATTTTAAACTCTTTAGTATCAATTAATGACAATCGAATTGGCCCACTGTTTTTTTCACGTGCATAAACATTGAATGTCAATCTGAATTGATCCTGACTTTTATAAAGCTCTAAAACCCGCTGATGGGAAACAACACTGAAAACAGAGTGAGGTTTCCCGTCGTTATCTTTCAGTTCTTGATTTGTAGCATCGGCAATCTCGCCTAACTCAGCTAAGCGCTTAGCAATAACTTCGTTAGTGTGTCCACCAATCGGCTCGACAAACCAATACATCTGTTTCTCTTTTTTTTCTTTCATGACTTTATTTTTAATGAACGTTAAACTTTAATTTACAAAATATTTTACTTATTATATTTTCATAACTTATTCACTTTTTAAAACACTCCAGCCGTTAACCGTCGATTTAATTTTTCCTCTAAGTGAGAAGCCAGCTGCCTTCTTATGGCCTCCACCGCCCCAATTTTGAGCTAATTTAGCCACATCTATATCATCTTGGGTTGTTCTTAAACTTCCTTTCACGACGCCGTTTTCTTCCCTCAATAAAAGGGCAACTCTAACTCCCGCTAGGCAACTCAGAAAAGAAACGATGTCGCCAAATAAATCAAAATGGCCTTCTCTTTCGGCAGGAGTTAATAATTCATTTAGCTCACTTTCAAGCAAAGCTGAAGACGCCAGACCACTACTTAAATCAAACTTCATATTTTCGAGTGCTCGTCCCCAAACTTTTAGAGTTGCGAAACTTTTATTATGAATTGTCTTATTAATAATTTTTGGTAGTGACGCTCCTCTTAGCAACATTTCTGATGACACAGCTAAAGCCTCGCGCGAAGAATTGGCATGTAAAAAATGTCCGGTATCGGTCATTAATCCAATTAAGATACAATCAGCTAAAGTTTTAGTAATAGTTAAACCATTAATTTTTAAAAACTGATAAATAATTTCTGTTGTAGCGGCTTTATCTGGTTCTTTTATTTCTAAATCAGCATAAGTTTCTTGCGGTTCATGATGGTCAAATTCAATTATATATGGACGCTCATTTAATTTTCCACTCTTTTTAGAAGCAATTAAATTTCTAATTCTGAGTTCAAGATTTGTACGCGCCAAAGATCCACAATCTAAAATCAAAATAACATCAAAAATTCGCAAATCAGCCGGTTCTTCAGAAACGATCAAATTTTCATTATTTATAAAATCATAAGTTCCTTGCGGTTTCCGGTCCGCATAAGCATAAGTAACTAATCCCAAAGAATCAGCGACTTCAATCATCGCGCCAATAGACGAAAGCGCATCGGCGTCCGGAGAGGTATGAGCGACCAGTAAAAGACGCTTGGCCGAAGCTAGCTTATCATAGGCTAATTGTAATTTTGTCGCTAAATCCATAATCGGTTATTCTAGCTGTAATAAATAAAAAAGTCCAGATTCCTCTGGGCTTTCTATTCGTCATCATCATCTTCACTTATTCCCGCTATTAATTTCTCGATTTTACTTGCTTCTTTTTCAGTTGCATCAAATTCCCAGATTAAACGAGGTAAGCGCCGCATCTTCGTCCGTGAGCGTAAAATACCAGCTAATTGGCTAGTCGCGGCCGTTAATTTACGCAAAGCTGTTCCCGTTAAATTATCCGGTAAAACTGAGAAGCCAATTTTTGCCTGTTTTAAATCCGGCGAGCATTCAACATAGGTAATTGTAATCAAGGCGTTTTCAACTGAAACCTCACGATTAATCGCCTGGGCTATTTCTACTAATAATAAATCGTTTACACGCTCAAGTTTAGACATATTAAATTTTATCAACTATCCGCTCCTCGCGGTAAATTACTAAAATATCATCAACCAAAACAACTGGCTTCCCTTCGTATTTAATTCCTGCTTCTTGATCCTTTTCAACGGAAACAACGTCTTGCTTACCAGACTGCAAACGAGTTAATTTTCCGGAAACAATAAAATCATCACCGCGCTTAACATCGATTAAACTATTATTTTTAATTTCCCCATCAAGCACTTTACCACCAACAATTTGGCTATCAGTTTCAGTTCTAAAGACTGCTAAAACTTTTAAGCGGCCAAGCTCAACGCGATTGATTTCTGGCTTGACCATTAATTGCATTTCTTCTTTTACAAAACGAATTAAGTCGTAAATAATAGTAAATATTTTAACAGTTACCTGCTTCTCTCGAACAAGCGTTTCAATCGCCGGCGACATGCGCACATTAAATCCTAAAATTTTTGCTCCTGAATCTTCGGCTCTTTTAACGTCACCTTCAGTAATATAACCAAGTCCTTTATAAATTATTCTGGCTTTAACCTTTTCATTATTAAGTTTCATGAGCGATTCTTCAATTGCCTCAGCGGAACCCAAGAAATCAGTTTTAATAACAACATTAACTTTTGGAGTTTTATCTTCAACCCCGTCGTCACTTGTCGATGGCATAACATCGGCCGCTCTTGAACTAGTTTTAATTTTATTAGTCTTAACTTTTTCGCCTTCACCAACATTGAGGATGTCGCCGACGGCTGGGGAAATTTTTAAGCCTAAAATTTTTGCCGGAGTTGAAGGTCCAGCTTCTTTCACTTCTTCACCTTTATAATTCTTTAATGATTTTACTTTGCCGTAAACAATATCGTTAAAGCATAATTGATCACCGACACGGAGAGTCCCATTTTGAACCAAAATAGTAGCTAGCGGTCCAGCTGCCTTATCAACATTAGATTCAATTACGGTTCCGGCAGCGGCGGTATTTGGGTTAGCCTGCAAACTTATCGCTTCAGTTTCCGCAACCAGTAAAACCATGTCTAATAAATCTTCAATACCTGTTCCCTCTTTAGCGGAAATTGGTGCACAAATAATTTTTCCACCCCAATCTTCCGGAGTAATATTTAACTGGGTTGATAATTCTTGTTTAGTTTTATTTACGTCGGCTGCTTCTTTATCAATTTTATTAATCGCTACTAAATAAGGAATTTTAGCAGCTTCAATGATTCTAAAGGCTTCAACTGTTTGTGGCTTAACGCCATCATCAGCAGCCACTACTAAAATAGCGATATCAGCCACTTTCGCACCACGACTACGCATGGCGGTAAAAGCTTCATGTCCAGGAGTATCAATAAAAGTCAGAACTCTATCTTTTCGAGTTATTTGATAAGCGCCGATATGTTGCGTAATACCACCAGCTTCACCGGCAATAACATTTGTATTTCTAATTGAATCAAGTAATTTCGTTTTTCCATGATCAACGTGACCCATAATAACAATAACCGGCGGACGATCAAGTAGGTCTTTTTTATCTTCTCCGGCTAATATTGCTTCTAATTTTTTATCCTCCTTATCATCATCAGCAACGACAACTTCGGCCGCCTGAACATCAAGATTTAAGTTTTCGCCAATAATTAAAGCAGTGTCAAAATCAATTTTTTCATTAATAGAAGTAAAAACTCCATTTTTCATTAATTCCGCTAAAACCCGGTTTATCGGAATACCCGCGAGTTCGGCGTAAGCACGAACAGTAATAACATGAGGAACGGCAATTGTTTTCTTTTCTTTCGGAAGAACCTCATCTTGTTTTTTTATCGCGGCGTCGGCTTTCTTCTGCTCCCATTGTCGACGTAAAAAAGGCCAATCTTTAATAATTTTTTTGGCCGTATTATTATCAACTTTAATCGCTTTCTGACCAATGGCAAAACCGAGCTGAGGCAATAAATCGCGCAACTCTTGGGGCGGTATCCGCAAAATACGGGCAAGCTCGGTAATATTCATAAGTATTTTATGTTATATTAGTAAAATAAGGAGGCTTTAGAAGCCTTGAAGTTTATTTATATGTACTTGAATATTACTTCATTTATTGACTTTAGTCAATTATAGCCATAAAAATACCCATATTAACAAAAAGAAATGAACTTAAGGGTCCTATTTCAACCTTTACAATTTAAAAAAATAGTGCTAAAGTTTGCATATATAAGTTTATAATTTATTAATAGAAATCTGTTTTTAGGAATAAGTCAGGAAAACTAAACACCGCTTAAAGTTGTAATAAAAATTATTTTCGAAGATCAATCAATTAATTATGTACACTCAGTTTAATTGTCTAAAATTAGCTAAAAAATTAGAAAAAGCTAGTAATAATATCTTCTAGAATATCACTCTTTTAAAGTGGCGCTTGTTTTTCAAAATTTAATACTTCTTATTTCCACCACCCTTATTTCTTAAGGACAGTTCCAATTTTTATGGAATATCTAAGCTATGTCTTGTATGTAGTTTTGGCTGTAGGTGGTTTTTTTATAGGCTACGCTTATTACAAAAAGGCATCTGCCACTAAAATTGGCAGCGCAACCGAAAAAGCTGACAAATTAATTAGCGACGCTAAAATCAGAGAAAAGGATCTACTCCTCAAAGCGCAGGATAAGGCTCTTCATATTATCGAAGAGTCTAAAAATGAAGAATCCTCGCGTCGTAATGAAATTAATCAATTACAAAAAAGACTCGAACAACGAGAAAATTCGTTTTCTCAAAAACTGTTAGACCTCCAAGAAAAACAACAAAAATTATACGACAAGGTTAATGAGGTTCAAGAGATTAAAGAAAAAATTAAAAGCATTAAAGTTGATCAAGAAGCAAAATTAGCCGAAATTTCTGGCTTAAGCCAAGAAGAGGCTAAAAGCATTCTAATTAAGAATGTTGAGGAAAACATTGCTGCTGATTTAGTGGTACGTATCAACAAATTAGAAAACTATTCTGAGGACACTATTAACGATAAAGCGAAGGACATGATGGCTCTCGCTATGCAAAGAATGGTTTCTAATTATACGGTTGAATTAACCACCACAACCGTTGATTTACCGAACGATGAAATGAAGGGTAGAATTATCGGCCGTGAAGGACGTAATATTAAAGCGATTGAAACGATGACTGGAGTTGAAATCATTGTTGACGATACCCCTAACGCTATCACAGTTTCTGGATTCTCTTTAATTCGCCGTCATATTGCTAAAAAAACTCTTGACTACTTAATTAAAGATGGACGCATTCACCCAACTAAAATAGAAGATGCGGTTGAAAATGCAAAAAAAGATATTGCTCTCGATATTAAAAAGGCTGGTGAAGAAGCAATGTATGAAGTTGGCGTTACCGGCTTTGATCCAAAATTAGTTTCTATTCTTGGTCGTTTAAAATATCGTACTAGTTATGGCCAAAACGCTTTACGTCACTCAATTGAAGTTTCTCATTTAGCGGCCATGCTGGCTGAAGAATTAGGAGCTGATGTGACTCTCGCTAAAAAAGGCGGACTCCTTCATGATATTGGCAAAGCAGTTGATCACGAAGTTCAAGGCAATCATACTGAAATTGGCCGAGACATTGCGCGTAAATTTAATTTACCACCAGAAATTATTGCTCCAATTGAAACTCATCATGACGATAAACCTTCAACCTTAATCGCTGTTATTGTTAAAGTCGCTGACGCCATCTCTTCCGCTCGACCCGGTGCCAGAAATGATAACTATGAAAACTACTTGCAACGTCTTGAAGAGCTTGAAAAAATTGCTCTGACCTTTGATGGCGTTGAAAAAGTTTATGCCATTCAGGCCGGTCGCGAAGTTCGCGTCTTCGTTGAGCCAAACAAGATTAATGACCTTGAGGCCTACAATTTGGCTAGGGATATTGCAAAAAAGATAGAAAATGAGTTAAAATACCCAGGAGAGATAAAGGTCAATGTTATTCGCGAAATGCGGGTTACTGAATATGCCCGCTAAGCCCAATCGGGCTTAAGCTAATGTTTAATGCTAAACATATAAACATATGAACAAAGCACAACTAATCGACAAAATTTATCATGATGTCGAGGGACTAAACAAAAAACAAGCGGAGAAAATGGTTGATGTTGTCACTAACACAATCATTGAAGAACTTAAGGCTGATCGTGAAGTCACAATTGCTGGCTTCGGAACTTTCTTAGCTCGCGTCCGCTACGCTCGCGGTGGTGTTAACCCCCAAAAACCGAATGAAAGAATTACTATTCCGGCTGTTAAAGTTGCTAAATTTAAAACCGGTTATCATCTCAAGCAAGCCTTAAAAGGAAAAAGATAAATTAAACGCCCATCTAAAGATTTTAAATCTTAGACTGAGGGCGTTTTGTAGCGCTCGTAGCTCAACTGGATAGAGTACTTGGCTTCGGACCAAGGGGTTGCAGGTTCAAATCCTGCCGGGCGCACAAGGGATTAAATTTCATTTAAATACATTATAAAATGGCTGGGTAGCTCAGTTGGTTAGAGCGTAGCACTCATAACGCTAAGGTCGCGGGTTCGAGCCCCGCCCCCGCCACAGGAGAAACTTGTACCTAAACACAGAAATAAGAATGCTAAGAATGCGCTGTTAGCTCAGTTGGTAGAGCAGCTCCCTCTTAAGGAGATGGTCGCTGGTTCGAATCCAGCACGGCGCACATAATAAATATTTAAAAAAAATTCGGCTCTGACGCCGATTTTTTTTATTTCTTAAATTTAAATCTAATCTATTTTTTTAGCAGATCCTTATTAATCGACGGATAAACTATTAGTGATTCGTTATATTTTAGCCATTCCGCTCGCCCATTAATTTTACTATCTAGAACGGGATACTTTTTATCTTCATACATTTTTTCGTCAACAAAATCAGCACTATAAACATAACAAATTTCATGTCCATAATCGTTGTTGTACTTAAAAATGTTTTCTACTATTTCAAGCAATCTAATATTTTTGAGCTCCGCTGCAAACTCTTCCCGAAATTCTCTTTTTAGCGCCTGCCGAGCGGTTTCGCGAAACTTAATTCCTCCGCCCATTAGGCGATAAAACTTTTCCTTTTTTTCTTCATCACTGCCGGCACCGACAAATATTTTACCATCTCTTTTTATAAGCGCGACGGCAAGCGGACGAATCCTTCTCTTATGCATATTTTAAATTTAATTATTATGTTCAGTATAACTCCAAAAAAGACCTAAATCAACTTAAACTTGGACAAAATAAATAATTCCGCTATAATAAAAATGATTATGAAAAATTATATTATCTTTGGCGCTCCGGGCGCCGGCAAAGGAACACAGGCTAAATTATTGGCCGAAAAAGAGAATCTTATTCACCTCTCAAGTGGTGAAATTTTGCGTCGAGAAATAAAAAATGGAGAGCTCGGCGAAAAGATTAAAAAATGTCTCGCAGCCGGGCGTCTTGTGCCTGGAGATATGATTAACGAAATAATGGAGAAGGCTATAAGGAAACATAAAAATGCCAAAGGTTTAATTTTTGATGGCTTCCCGCGCACCCTTGGACAAGCAAAAAAACTTGATAAAATTCTTAGTGAAGTCGACCATGGAGTCACGGCGGTTTTAAAAATTAGAATTTCCGAAGAGGAAGGAATTAAAAGAATTATTGAACGGGCTAAAACTTCTGGTCGCAGTGACGATAATCGAAAAGTAATTAAAGAACGTTTTAAAATCTTTCGCCTTGAAATGCAGCCAATCCTAGATTATTATAGTAAGCAAAAAAAACTAATCTTAATTGATGGTAAAGGCAGCGTCAAAGAGATATTTGACAAATTGATTGTCAGCCTTGAAAAAAAATAGTAAGAATAAATAAAATAAACATAAAAAAATCGTCTCACTCTTGAGACGATTTTTTATTTACCCTAAGCGATTAATTCTATTAATTTCTTGTAAAAATTATTTACTATCAGCGACTTCTTTAGCTTTAACTGCTACTGTTATCGCCTTACGGATTTCGGCTAATAATTTCTTATCATCTTTTATCATTTTCTTAGCGACTTCTCTGCCCGTGCCTAGTTTAATTTCGCCAAATGAATAAGTATTGCCGTTCTTTTTAATCGGCCCATACTCAACTCCTAAATCAACTAAATCACCCGCGACTGATATCCCTTCATTATACATAATATCAAACTCACAGGTTTTAAAAGGAGCGGCCACTTTATTTTTAACAATTTTAACCTTCACGCGATTACCAATAATTTTTTCTCCCATTTTAATTTGAGCGGCGCGACGAATTTCAACTCGAACTGAGCAGTAAAATTTTAAGGCATTGCCACCGGAAGTTGTTTCAGGACTTCCAAAGAAAACACCAATTTTATTTCTAATCTGATTAATAAAAATAACAACTGTTTTAGTTTTACCGATCGCCGCAGTTAACTTTCGTAAAGCTTGACTCATTAAGCGCGCTTGCAGACCCATATGTTGATCTCCCATATCGCCTTCGATTTCTTTTTGAGGAACTAGAGCGGCGACGCTATCAACAACGATAACATCAACTGCATTTGAGCGCACTAAAGTTTCAACAATTTCTAAAGCCTGTTCACCGCTATCCGGTTGTGAAAGTAACATCTCTTTAATGTTAACGCCGATTTTAGCTGCATAATCAGGATCAAGCGCATGCTCAGCGTCGACGAAAGCGGCAATTCCGCCAGTCTTTTGAACTTCAGCAACGATATGTTGCGCTAAAGTTGTCTTACCCGATGACTCTGGTCCATAAATTTCAATGATACGACCACGCGGGACGCCACCAATACCAAAGGCAATGTCGAGTGATAAACAACCAGTTGAAATCGCATCAACGTTTGTTTTACGAGCATCACCAAAACGCATAATTGCTCCTTCACCAAACTTACTGCGAATTTGTTCCATTGCGCTTAAAGCGGCTTCTTCTCTTTTTCCTCTATCCTCTGATCTATCCTGCGTGACCTTCTTCTCTCTTTCTTTAGCCATACGTTTATATTTTAGATTTATTAATTATTTTAGTATAACATTTAGACCCTTATGTAAATTTTAAAAAATTATAATATCTTTCTAATTAATTTATTAATTATTTAAATTTTTTTCTTATTTCTTCCAGCTGCGTATACTGTCTACTCCATTTTTTACAACATTTACTGTTTTTGTCCAAAAAATATTTATTTTATCATCAGTAGAACTCTCGGAAATCGCAGTTTCAAGCTCATCAATAAAAGTTTCTCCATTTTGATTATTTTCAATTGATTCTGAATAATTAGATTTACTCGAACTACCAGTCACCAATTTTTCCCAATCAATTTTATTTAAATATTCAATTACTTTACTTTTCGGAGCAATTTTCTTTTCTAAATTGGTCGTATCGATGCTGGCTGAAGCCCCAAAAACCATATTTAGGGCCATTTGGCCGTATTCAACAATTTTATTGCTGGCAAGCTCACTCTGCTTCTTTTGATCAATATTATAATAAAATGCGGCAAATGTAGATAGAGCCAGAAGAGTAACAACAAGTA
Source organism: Patescibacteria group bacterium (assembly GCA_038245255.1). Taxonomy (GTDB): domain Bacteria; phylum Patescibacteriota; class Patescibacteriia; order Patescibacteriales; family UBA12465; genus UBA12465. Next base: position 9,826 of record JBBRSQ010000014.1, read on the forward strand.
ATATTGTACCAAGCGTTTTACTAATACCGAACATATATTATTCTATAAACTTAATATATTTATTTCTCCATACTGACCGTCGAAACCAGGTTTAATAGATATTTTTTGCTGGCGCACTTTCTTGATTCCTTCAATAATCCGTGGATTAATATCAGACTCAATTTTTTTTAAATCTAAGCTCAGTAATATTTCTAACTCAGAACCATGTATACTTATTAGGTTTAAATACTCTTTTTGAACGCGCTTAGAATTACGGTTTTTAAGCCCTAAAACGTCTGCTATTATTTTATCTAATTCTATGAGTTTTATAAAGGGAACAGCTCCAGTCGGTTTATGGCCGACTTTTCTATCAGCCAATTGTTCGTTTCTATTTAAGACTCCAATAACTAGCGGCTTGTGACAAACCGGACAAATATTCTTTAGTTTTTTAGTTTCCGCTGGCAGGCAGCTAAATTTACAATCCCGGTGCCCATCTAGATAGTATTTTCCTTCTTCGGAAAAGAATTCGAGTGTTTTAATCATTCCCTTCTTATGCTTAATATTATCGTATAACTTCCGATAACTTACCGGCTCATTTATCTCCATTATACTAGCCTCACGCGCAATGTTATTTAAACTATGAGCATCTGAACTTGAAAGACAAGTTAATTTATCAAGCGCAGATAAACGCCAGTTCATCGCGGGGTCGCTCGACATTCCGGTCTCATAAGCATAAATATATTTAGTTTGATCACCAAAGCACTCAACTAAAGAATTAAAGCCAGATTTCGAGCCAAATACCGAGAACCAAGGCGTCCAAATATGCGCCGGATAAACTAAGAATCGGGAATCAATTTTTAAAACTAATCTGACAAAATCTGGAGCACTAATTCCTAAAATCGGACGTCCATCACTGCGAATATTGTATTTTTTATCAAGAACTTTATTTAATTTCTCGGCCACCTCGATATTTGGCGCATGAACTACTAAATGAATTCTTCGGACTTTATCCTTATCTTTATAGATCAAGGCAACTTCACTTGAAATAATAAATTTTACTTGATTATCTCGGGCTGTTTTTAAAATATATAAACCGGAACCGACAAAACTTTCTTTTAATTCTTTTTTTATCGACGTAAACCAAGCGGGATAGGTAAAATCACCGGTGGCAATTATATTAACCCCTTTCTGTCGACAGGTCTCGTCAATATTCGCGAGTGTTAACTTTGGTGAACAAGCACGCGCATAACGAGAGTGAATATGGAGGTCAAGAATTTGTTGCATTTATTTTAAACGCCAATTATATTTTCCGCTATTGTTAATTCCGTAACGCTATTAATTCCCATCGCCTCGTGAGATTCTATATTTACCGTTGTAACTTCATAGCCATCATCAAAAGCTAATTTAACCATATCGGTTAAATAGTACTCCTCTTGATTATTATTGTTTTGCAAAGCAGAAATATTTTTAAATAACCAAGCGGCATTAAAACACATAAAACCAGGATTTACCTCGCTTACGAGTTTTTCTTCGTCCGTCGCATCTTTAAATTCGACAATTTTTTCAACTTTCCCGTTTGCGCCTCGAATAATTCGTCCCCAGTGATAAAAATTCTGTCGCCAATCTTCAAAGTCACTTAAGCGGGTCGGCATAATAGTGACGGCTTGCGGAGAGAGGGCAGCAAATTTTTTAATCGACTCTACTTTTATAAAGGGGTGATCACAATAAAGAACCAAAAGATTCTCAGCTTTCACTTCTTGCTCATCTAAAAATTTTTGAGCACAGGCGACGGCATGACCGGTCCCTAGCTGTTTATCTTGAATAATATATTCAAGATTATATTCCGCAAGCTCAGAACTAATAGCTTCAATATTTTCCGGAGAAACAATCACTAGTGGTCTAGCGTCGACCCCAGAGCTAACTACTGAGTCAATTAAGTATTTAATCATTGGTCTGCCTTTTAAAGGAACTAGAGCTTTGGGTAATTCCGAGTCCATACGCGTGCCTTTGCCAGCCGCTAAAATTATAATCCGAGTCATATTATTATTTTCCAAAGTGAGTATATTAGCTAAAAAATAAAGGAAATCTACCAAGGATTTCCCCTATATTTTAGCATTTTCTAAGCTTCCGAGCAATAAACAAATAAAACAAAATAAAAAGACCCTCATAATCTTCCGAAGAAAAAGAGAGGGTCAAAAATCAAAAAAAATTAAGAAATAACATTAGGCAATTTTAGCATCTAAGCAATTACGGGAAAAGACACGGTGATCAGCATACCAGACATGTGGAAACCCAAGCGAGTCTGCTTTTACATACCAGCCAAGACCGCAATAATGAACCAGAACGGCACGCAGAGTGTCAGTAACATCACGGACATAAAAGATATTCGTCCGGCTATTACTAAAAAGTGCGCCCTCCTCTCCGTTGGGCTGAAGCGCCATTAGTGCATAAATTTCTGTTAGGGTTGTTTCAGCTTTTGACGTACCCCCCATGGCTAATAGAATTGCGTCATCAATAGAATTTTTATTGAGCTGACGTCCGTCAAGCATACTTCCGGCAAACGACTCCTCAGTTTTGTTTAGAAACCAAGCCCTGAAATTACGATCAAGATGAGAAATTTTGACTTTTGCCTTAGGGCTGCAATCAACCAGGAATTTGTCCATAACGACAAAGCTTTTGTTACTTGAAGGGATTTCCGCAGTTGCAATAATCTCACTAAGGGTAGCGCTCGCAATTCGTACAACGGGTCTTTCGCGTTTTGTAATCGCTTTAACACAAAGACGAATTGTTTCTTTTGTGTTTTGGATTGCCCACTGGGCATCACTCGAGCTTAGTTCACTAAAACTGTCCTGAAACTCGACGAATGAAGCGACCAGTTTGTTGATCTGTTGTTTGGATGTTTTTTCCATTTTTACAGAATTTTTTTTGTTATTAAGGTATTTTTTTCCAGCGCTTAACCTAGCGGAATTTAGGCATTATTCATTTATTTGAGTAATCCAATATTTAATCATATTAGTTATCTTTTGTCAATAATTAGCCGATACTGGCAAATATTCTATTTAATAAGCGCCGAAATCTTACTTTTAATTTCACTAACCTTTTTTTCGGCTTCAGCTAAAGTTTTCGCCTCGGCGTAAATACGCATAATCGGCTCAGTATTTGAAGCGCGCAGATGTACCCAAGAATCAGACCAGTCAATTTTTACGCCGTCAATATCTGTAACTTTCTCCATTTTGTAATCGTCTTTAATTTTCTGAAGTAAGTCAGGCAGATTTATATTAGTCGTTAATTCCATTTTATCTTTAACCATAAAATACTCTGGCAGAGTTTTTCGAAACTCCGAAACTTTAAGTCTCTTTTGCGCGATCATGCTTAAAAATAAAGCGATACCAACAAGTGCGTCACGCCCGTAGTGAAGTTCGGGAAAAATAATACCGCCATTTCCCTCGCCGCCGATAATCGCTTTAGTTTTTTTCATAACTTCAACGACATTAACTTCCCCAACGGTCGCAGCTTCATAAGTTCCCTGGTGCTTTTCGCTAACATCTTTTAGGGCTCGTGACGAAGATAAATTTGAAACCGTGGCTTTATTATATTTACCAGAATAATTTTTATTAATATCCTCAAAATTTTCTAAAATATAATCAGCAATTGCTACTAGCGTATATTCTTCTCCAAACATTTCTCCGTTTTCATCAATAAAGGCTAGTCGGTCGACATCTGGATCAACAACTATTCCAAGATCGGCTTTTTCCGCCTTAACTAGAGCACAAATTTCTAAAAGATTCTCAGCTAATGGTTCCGGTTTATGAGCGAAGCGCCCACTTGGCTCACAATTTAATTCAATAATATTTTTAACACCTAACTCTTTCAGTAGACTCGGAACAATCATACCGCCAACTGAATTTATACCATCAACTACTATTTTAAAGTTATGTTTTTCGATTATTTTTTTATCGACTAGTTCGAGTTTAAGAATTTCCTTAATGTGATCTAAATCTAAATAGGCATCAAGAACGTAATATCCAAGTTTTTCTTCAGGGCTAAAATTAAAATCATCAGCTTCAGAAAGAGTTAATATCTTTTCACCTTCAATTTTAGTTAAAAATTCTCCTTCGGCGTTTAAGAGTTTTAAGGCGTTCCAGCCTTGCGGATTATGAGAAGCGGTAATTATTATCCCTCCTTGCGCTTTCTGGCTCCTAACAGCCATTTCAACGCTTGGGGTTGATGCTAGACCCATATCAAGAACATCTATTCCTAAACTATTTAAAGAAGCCGCCACTAAATTTTTTACCATTTCTCCAGATATTCTTGAATCACGACCGATGATGATTTTTATTTTTGCTTCAGGATTATTTTCTTTTATAAACCGACCATAAGCGAGACTAAATTTAACAATATCTAGAGGCGTTAAATTATTCCCTACTTTTCCACCGATATTACCACGAATGCCCGAAATTGATTTAATAAGTGACATATAATTTAAAATAAATTTTTAAATAATGACTAAATATATTATACATTCATTTGGGCAAATGAAAAACCACCAGATTAATCTGATGGTCTTTCGATGGTTTACTAAAATCAGCGAAAACAAGTTTCTCCGATTAAAAAACACCATTGTTCTGGCGGCGACCTACTTTCCCAGGGCTCAGGCCCAAGTATCATCGGCGCTGGAGGGCTTGACTACTGAGTTCGGGATGGGATCAGGTATGACCCCTCCGCTCAAACCACCAGAACAATGGTGTCTTTTATATTCCATTGCAAAATTTCATGTTAGAAAAAGAAACTGATTTACTTTAAAAGTAAAAGTGTGGGAAAATCTTATGACATATTAGTACCGCTCCGCTCAATCCATTACTGGACTTACACGTACGGCCTATCAAGGTTATATTCTCTAACCAGTCTATGAAACCTTATCTCAGAGACAGCTTCGCGCTTAGATGCTTTCAGCGCTTATCTTAACCGAAGGTAGCTACCCTGCGATGCCCTTGGTAGAACAGCAGGTACACTAGAGCTTCGTCCTTCCCGGTCCTCTCGTACTAAGGAAGGGCCTCTTCAAGTTTCCACGACCACAGTGGATAGGAGACCGACCTGTCTTACGACGGTCTGAACCCAGCTCGCGTGCCGCTTTAATGGGCGAACAGCCCAACCCTTGGGAGCTTCTCCACCCCCAGGATGCGACGAGCCGACATCGAGGTGCCGAACCAGGTCGTCGATGTGGACTCTTGGACCTGACTAGCCTGTTATCCCCGGAGTAGCTTTTATCCGATGAGCTTCCACCATCCTATATTGAATGGTCGGATCACTAAGTTCCGCTTTCGCGACTGCTTGACTGGTAAGTCTCGCAGTAAAGCCAGCTTATGCCTTTACACTATCTCCCGGGTTTCCATTCCGGGATAGCTGACCTTTGTAAACGCCTCCGTTACTTTTTGGGAGGCATCCGCCCCAGACAAACTACCCACCAGACACTGTCCCCGGCATTGCCGGGTGAGAATTAAAAATAGACAAGGGTGGTATCTCACTGGCGCCCGAAGGCTCCCACCTATTCTGAACATATATATCCCTAATTCAATATCAAGTTGTAGTAAAGCTTCACGGGGTCTTTTCGTCCAACTGTGGTTAACGAGCATCTTTACTCGTCTTGCAATTTCACCGAGTACTTCGTTGAGACAGTGCCCAAGTGGTTAAGCCATTCGTGCAGGTCGGAACTTACCCGACAAGGAATTTCGCTACCTTAGGACGATTATAGTTATCGCCGGCGTTCATCCGCGCTTGGATTCAAAGCTTCGAACCGAAGTTCTAACCTCTCCTCTTAACGTTCGGACACTGGCCAGGCATCACCCTCTATACATCCTCTTACGAGTTAGCAGAGAGCTATGTTTTTGATAAACAGTCCCTTGGGCTCTTTAGCTGCGGCCCCATTGCTGGGGCAGGCCTTATCTCTAAATTACGGCCGCTGTTTTGCCGAGTTCCTTAACGAAGTTTCTCTCGTACATCTGAGGCTTCTCGCCTCACCTACCTGTGTCGGTTTACGGTACGATTACTGTTGCCTTAGCCCTAGAGGTTTTTCTAGTCAAATCTTCCGCTTAAATTGGTTCCATCTTGCGACTTCACCTTCTCCCAATCTCTTGAAACTAGTGGTCCGGATTTGCCTAGACCGTTTCTTGAAACAAGGAACGTACATACCATAGCACGCTTAAACCTTAGACTTGCGTCCCCCCTTCGGAAAACAACAGTAGTGCTGGAATATTAACCAGCTCATCCATCGGCTAGCTCCTGCACTACACAGGATACGCCTTAGGATCGACTAACCCTGGGTCGATTTGCGTTGCCCAGGAAACCTTAGGTTTTCGATGGGCGGGGTTTTCGCCCGCCTTTTTGCTACTCATGCCAACATTCTCCCTTCCCTCCGCTCCACCGTGCCTCACGACACGACTTCGACGCTGAAGGGAATGCTCCTCTACCACTTTCTGAAATTAATCAGGAAGTTCACATCTTCGGTATTATACTTAGCCCCGATAAATTTTCGGCGCGAAACAACTTGATTAGTGAGCTATTACGCTATCTTTAAAGGATGGCTGCTTCTAAGCCAACCTCCTAACTGTCGTAGTCACAACACCACCTTTTACACTTAGTATAAATTTAGGGACCTTAGATTGTGATCTGGGCTGTTTCCCTTTTGACTGATGGACCTTAGCGCCCATAGTCTGACTCCCGAACTATACCCTCAAGTATTCGGAGTTTGATTGAAGACGGTACCTTGCGGCCCGCCCTCATCCAGTGCTCTACCCCCTGAGGTCAACGTTCGAGGCTAGCCCAAAAGCTATTTCGAGGAGAACCAGCTATTGCCGAGTTCGATTACAATTTCTGCGCTAACCACAAGTCATCCCATAGTGTTGCACGGCTAATGGGTTCGGTCCTTCCTCCATCTTTCGATGGAGTTCAACCTGCTCATGGTTAGATCACCCGGCTTCGGGTCTTGTCCACGCGACGAATGTATCACTTCCGGGGCACTAATAAATTAGCGCACACGAAAGCGATACACAAACGGGCTATTAACCCTCGCTTTCACTCTGCATGCTCTCCAGAGGAGATTATGCAAGCCACGTAGAACAAACTCGTTGGCTCATTCTTCAATAGGCACGCCGTCACCCCTTGCGAGGCTCCGACTCTTTGTAAGTATATGGTTTCAGGTACTATTTCACCTCCCTAAACGGGATGCTTTTCACCTTTCCCTCACGGTACTTGTTCACTATCGATCATAAGAAGTATTTAGTCTTAGGTCATAGTCGACCTGGCTTCAGACGGGATTTCACGAGTCCCGCCCTACTTAAGAACACTAGAACGAAGAGTCAATTCCTTTCACTTACCGGGCTATCACCGTCTCTGGCAGAGCTTTCCAGCTCATTCAATTAGAAATTGTCTTTTTTTACTTCGCCCCGTAGATCTGGCTACAGGCCCTAGGTCTTGCAACACCGATAAAACATATGGTTCCAGAACCTTCAATAGTTTGCTTGGCGAACCAAGCTAACTACTCAGTTATGTCGGTTTAGACTCCTCCCCTTTCGCTCGCCACTACTCAGGGAATGATTGTTATTTTATTTTCCTCCAGCTACTAAGATGTTTCAGTTCGCCGGGTGTTCCAGCTCGCCTAAAAGGCTGAGCTTCCTCTATCTTCGATAGAGGGGGTTTCCCCATTCGGAGATCTGCGGGTCAAAGGTTGCTTGCCACCTCACCGCAGCTTATCGCAGGCTGCTACGTCCTTCATCGTCTTCTTATGTCAAGGCATCCACCATATACTCTTATTGAGATTTTCCCACGCTTTTAAATTCAAAGCGCGTTTTGATTTCTTATTACAGCCCCATTGGCCCAGACGAAAAATTTGGGTATGGGAATAAGTCATCGATTTTACTTATATTTTTGATGTCTTTACTCTAACATGAATTGTTAATGTTCTCACCAGGGGCGCAAAAAAACCGCTTTCGGCGGTTCTATTAATCGCAAAATAGCGTATTATTAGAATCGCTTATTAACATGATTTCTTATACCTTTTTGCATATTATTTACGGCTTATACAGCCCTGTTTTAACTGTTAACAATTATAGCTGTTTTAAAAATTATGTCAAGCACCCGTAAACATAGGGGAAATAGACTAGAATTAGCCAGTAAAACGAGTATAATTCTTTTATATATTATTTAGATAATATATAATTAAAACATATTAGGAATATATATTTATATGGAAAATAATCGGGGGATATCATGGGGATAAAAAAATGACCTTCGCGGTCATTTTTGTCTTCTAATTATAAAATTTAAATCTAGTTATCGATAGCATCAGGATCTTCCATTTGATGCAAGGCAGTTTCTCGACTTATCTTGCCACTTTCATATAATTCTTTGATATGACGATCAAGCGTAATCATACCGATAGAGGAATTTGTCTCAATAGTACTTTTTATTTGAGCTATTTTTCCTTCACGGATTAAATTAGCGATCGCGCCATTATTTAATAGTATTTCTCGGGCCGCAATTCTCCCTCCACCTTCCTTAGTGAGCAAGCGCTGCGAAATAACCGCCGACAAAACGGCCGATAATTGTGATTTGATTTGTCCTTGTTGGTAAGGAGGAAAAATATCAATAATACGATCAATTGTTTGAGCAGCACTATAAGTATGAAGGGTTGCCAATACTAAATGTCCTGTTTCCGCTAGCGTAACGGCGGTTGAGATTGTCTCCAGATCGCGCATCTCACCAAGCATAATCACATTAGGATCTTGGCGCAAAATATGTTTTAAACCAGAAGCGAAACTTAGCATATCCGTCCCTAATTGACGTTGTGAAATAATACTTTTATTAGGT
>JBBRSQ010000015.1:0-16930 GCA_038245255.1 Patescibacteria group bacterium
GAAATTAGACCGAGACTAAAAAGCTTGACGCGCCAAGTTGAAAAGTTAAAACGACGAGATGAAATATCAAATGATCTTAACGCTGTTCAGTTAAACTACTACGGCTTTCTTTGGCAAGATATAAATCAAAAATTGAACACTGCTAACAGTCGCTTTTTAATCTTGGAAAAAAATAAAATCGAGCAGGAACATAAACTAGAAAAATTAAATGAAGATTTAAACAAAATTAGAACGACAAATAATTTTCAAGAGATTAATGAACTTCAACCACGACTTAAAGAGTTTGAAAACCAAAGAAATATTCTTCACAAACAATTAGCAAAATTACAAGCCGAACTCGAAATTCAATTAGAATCACAAGGGCAGTTTGATGTTTCTTGGTTAAATAATAAGGAGGGTGAACTAAAAGCAGAACTTAAAAATCTTAACTCTGAAATAAGCTCGCTGGCTGACGCATCCGGAGAGAAAGAAGAAAACTTATTGCGTAGTGAGCTTAATTTAATAAACTCGGAAATTGAAAAAATAAATAATTCTCGGCGTCAAATTGAAAAAATTGAAGTTGAAAAATCTATTTATTTTAAGCAAATATCAAAACTTGAAGCTATTTTAGAAGCGAACCTTGAAGTTCAAGGCCAATTTGATGTTTCTTGGTTAAATAATAAAAATGAAGAATTAAACCTTGAATTAACTAAATTAAAAGAAGAGATAGGTGCTTTAAAAATAGAAAATAATCGTGACCTAGAAAAAGCTAGTGAACAAAAATTAGCCCAGGTTCAAAGCAATATTAATCGTTTAAACCAGGAATTAGATTCTCTTAATCGTGATCTCAAGAAATCAGGTAAAGATGAGAATAAAAATGAAGAAATTAGCCGTTTAATCGATGAGTTTTTAAAACAACTAGAAGTAATTGAAAAAGAAACAGATTTAGAAAAAATTAAAAAACTTATCGCCGAAGCAAAAAATAACTTTCAGAAAAAAATTTCTAAACTAATTAGCGGCCTTGATGATGAAAAATTAAATCAAATAAAAGAAATCCAAACGGAAATTATTTCTTTAACGGAAACTAAGCAATCAACTCAAGAAAACTTAAGTAGCGAACGCTTGCGCCTCTCAATGTTAAATGAACGCCTTAGACTTCTTGAAGAAAAAGAATTACAACTAGTCCGTGACTTAAACGATATTCGATCAAAACTTGAAAAAGCTCAAGTTAAATTTGATGCGGGCAAGCTTGAACTCGAAAGAAAAGAATTAAATAAAAAAATTGAATTACTCGATAAAAATCAGAACGAATTAAAAGTTAATTCATCACTCAACGATTGGCTCGATAAACGACAATCAATTAATAATAAAATAACCGACTGCCGTCTTAAAGCCTCCACTCTAAACGAGCGTCTTCGTCTTTTAAATGTTACTAAACTCCAGAGTGAAAAAGAAATAAATGATATTCAAAATAAAATAGCTAAAAGTCAAATAAAATTTGATGCCAGCGGCATCGAAGCGGAAAAAACCGAGGTCTCGCATAAACTTGAACTTATAAATTTAGAGATAAATACTTTAGAGAAAAAACTAGCTGAATTTAATGCTGCTCAAGAAAAAGAAAAAAGCCAAATGTTTGAATATCAAAGAACTATTCAAGCTCTTCAGCAGGAACTAAACTCTATTTTAAGTGAACTTAATAATATAAAAGTTGATGCTACCCGACAAGAAACAAAATTAGAAGATTTAGAAACAAATATCAGAAATGATGAACTAGAAATCTCTGATATTAAAAATCATAAGCTTGATAACCAAGAAATCGCTATTGATCGCTGGCAAAAGAGCATCACTAATAATAAGCTCCAACTTGAACAAATTGGCGGTATTGATCCAGAGACGGAAAAAGAATTCGCGGACACGAAAGAGCGTCATGATTTTTTAAGCGCCCAAACTAATGATCTTCATCAAGCTATTAAATCTCTTGAAGAAATAATTTATGAACTAGATTTAAATATTAAGGGACGTTTTGATCAAGAATTCAAAGTAATTTCTGAAAAGTTTAATGAATACTTTAAAATTCTTTTTAATGGGGGCGCAGCTAAAATATCTAAAGTCATGCTCGAAGATCTTGAAAAAGAAGAAAAGAATAATCAAACGACTAATAATAATGGAGCTAATAACCAAATTTCTGGACTTACGCCCGCTGAAAACGAGATAAAAAATGAAACTGACGAAAGACTTAAACGAATTAAATTTTTAAGAAAACATAACGCGGTCGGTTTAGCTGGAATTGAAATTCAGGCTATTCCTCCAGGCAAGAAAATTCAAGCCGTTTCAATGCTTTCTGGAGGCGAACGAGCATTGACTGCCATTGCTCTTATTAGTGCCATTATTAGCGCAAATCCATCTCCGTTCGTTGTTTTAGATGAAGCTGACGCTGCTCTTGATGAAGCAAATTCAGAACGTTTAGCGAAAATTCTTGATGACTTATCAAATAAGACTCAATTCATTGTTATAACCCATAATCGCGCTTCCATGCGCCGCGCTAGTATCCTTTATGGAGTAACAATGGAATCTGATGGCGTTAGTAAACTTTTAAGCGTTAAGCTTGATGATTTAAAAAAATAAAAAAAACCTTCAGATTTACTTTAAATTTCTATCATTCCTTTTTTGCTATTATAAAAACCACTCCTAAAGAGTGGTTTTTTATATAATAATATGCCCATAAAAATACTATCTGCCGCTTTAATTGGCCTAGACGCCGAAATAATAGAAGTCGAAGCCGATTCCGGTGGTGGTGATTTTGGACAAATTGCAATTGTCGGTCTCCCTGATACTTCAACTTCCGAAGCCAAGGAAAGAGTAAAAAGTGCAATTCGTAACTCTAAATTTGAATATCCAAAAAGAAAAATTACTGTTAACCTTGCCCCGGCGAATGTTAAAAAACATGGTCCTTCCTACGATTTACCAATCGCCATTAGTATTCTAGCTTTAAAAAATGTATTTCCCGTAGATTTTGAAAATTGTTTACTTGTCGGCGAGCTTTCTCTTAATGGCGAACTTAGGCCGATTACAGGAATACTAGCGATAGCTCTAAAAGCGAAAAAAATTGGCATTGAAAATATTTTCATTCCCGAAAGCAACCTCGCTGAGGCCAAACTCATTAGTGATTTAAATATATTTCCTGTTAAAAATCTTACTCAATTAATTAATCATTTTAAAAATAAAGAATTAATTATTAATAAGCGCTCAGATAAAGTAGAAATTACTGATTTAAACTTTGAAAAAACTGATGTAACTGATTTTTCTAGCATTAAGGGTCAAGAAAAGGCTAAACGTGCGCTTGAGATTGCGGCCGCCGGCGGACATAATGTTCTTTTAGTGGGACCACCTGGATCTGGAAAAACTCTTCTGGCTCAAGCAATGCCGAGTATTTTACCAAAACTAACTACTGAAGAAATACTTGAAGTAACAAATATTTATAGCGTCGCCGGAGAGCTAAAAAACAATCTTAAACTCATCACAAGTCGTCCATTTCGCTCTCCTCATCATAGCGCCTCCGGAATTTCTCTAATTGGTGGCGGGACTTGGCCTCATCCCGGAGAAATTTCGCTCGCTCATCAAGGGGTCCTGTTCTTAGATGAACTTCCCGAATTTAAACGCTTTACCTTAGAGAATCTTCGCCAACCATTAGAAGAGGGTATAATAAACATAAATCGGGCGGCCGGCTCTCTTAAATTCCCTTGCAATTTTATTTTAATTGCAGCGATGAACCCTTGTCCCTGTGGTTACCTAGGTGATAAAAATGTAAACTGCCGCTGCCGCGAAGCTCAAGTTCAAAATTACCGAAATCGCATTTCTGGACCAATAATTGACCGCATTGATTTGCATTTAAACATTTCTCAAACTAGTTTCGATAAACTTGAAGCTGAAACAAGCAGTGAAAATTCTCAAATTATTAAAGAAAGAGTCGCCAGGGCTCGACATATTCAGCTCGAACGCTATAAAAATTTAGGAGTAACTACTAATTCAGAAATAAAAAGTAGCGATATCCAATTTTTTTGCAAGCTTGACGCTAGTAGCCGCGACCTTTTAAAAAATGCTATTTCGAAGTTAAAGTTGTCCACCCGCTCATATTTTCGAATCCTTAAAATTGCTAGAACAATCGCTGATTTAGCCGGTTCTTCAAAAATTCAGCTTTCTCATATTGCCGAAGCTCTCCAATATCGTCCCAAACTTTAAAAATAATTGGAGTATTCAGACTGTTTTTGGTATAATAAAATCACAAACAATAACCTAAAGATATGTTCAAAAAATTAACGATTTTATTTTTATTAATGGTCTTTCTTCTTAGTACCGGTTTCGGCTGCAAAATAGCCGACAAAACAACAACCGCGGCCATGAAACCAATCACTATTAACTATTGGCGCGTTTTTGATGGACCGGATGCTTTCGATGAAGTTATTGCTAACTATAAAGCGCTTCACCCCTACATAACGATTAATTACCGTAAATTAAGATATGAGGAATATGAATCTGAGCTCTTAAACGCTTTAGCTGAAGATCGTGGTCCTGATGTTTTTTCTATTCAAAATACTTGGATGAAAAAATATCAATCAAAATTAGCACCAATGCCAGATACTATTACAATGGTTTACCCGGTTACGCAAGGGGCAATTAATAAGACGATTGTTCCTGAAGCGAGAACAGCGAAAAGTATTTCTCTTAAAGAAATTAGAGATAATTTTGTTGACGTCGTCGCCCAGGACGTTATCCTCGATGACGGGAAAGTATATGGCTTGCCGCTCTCAGTCGATACTTTAGCTATGTATTATAATAAGGATTTATTTAATAATGCTGGAATTAGTCAGGTACCTGCTTACTGGAATAAAGAGTTTATTCAGGATGTAAAAAAATTAACAAAACAAGATTCTAAAAAAGGTCTCATCCAATCTGGCGCCGCTCTCGGCGGAAGTAAAAATATAAATCGCTTCAGCGATATTTTAGCAGTTTTAATGATGCAAAGCGGAGCAACAATGATGAGCGAAAGTGGTCAGGTTTTATTTCAGACAACTCCGGGGAACACAAACAATACGACCTATAGTCCTGGAATTGACGCCTTACGTTTTTATACTGATTTTGCCGATCCCGTAAAAGAATCTTATTCCTGGAGTGACGAGATGCCTAACTCACTTGATATGTTTATTAGCGGCAACTTAGCAATTATGTTTAGTTATGCTTATGATTTAGAAACAATTAAAACTCGCGCACCAAAATTAAATTTTTCTGTAACTAAACTTCCGCAAATTGAAGGTGTTCCGCCTACCAATATAAACTTCGCTAACTATTGGGTTGAGGTGGTTTCAAAAAAGAGTCCGGTTTCTCCTCAAGCCTGGGACTTTGTTCAGTTTATTACTAAAGAAGCACAAGCAAAAATATATTTAACAAAAACAAAAAAACCAACCGCTCTCCGTTCTTTAGTAAATAGTCAAAAGGAAGATGACGCCATTGGCGTCTTTGCTGATCAGGTTTTAACCGCTAGAAGCTGGTATCACGGCAAAAACGTAAAAGCGGCTGAAGATGCAATCTCAGAAATGATTGACGCTGTTTCAAGAAACACTAGTGATAAAATTAAAGAAATAATTTCGAACGGTGCAAACAAGGTTCAACAAACTGTTTACTAAAATATTAATATGTTAAAAAAAATCCTTATTGCTTTTTCATTCCTCGGTCTAATCTCCCTGGCGCTTTTTAGTCCAATAATGGCCAGTGCCCAAAATAACGCGCAAGCCCCGATTATCGATCCGATAATAAACCCAAATGCGAGTGCCTATGAAAATGGGAGCTATACCTTAAATGATATTTTAGGAATTGCAATTGGTGCGTCGCGTTGGATTCTAGGAATAGTTGGCTCACTCGCCCTCTTAATGTTTATTTATGGAGGATTTACTTTTTTAATTTCTGCCGGGAGTAGTGAAAAAGTAAGCGAAGCGAGAAAAATTATTGTTGCGGCCGTGATTGGTTTAATAATTGTTTTTGCTAGTTATATAATTATTCAATTTGTTCTGGGCTCGCTCGGATTAAATTGGCAAGGAAAACCGGAAAAAATGACTCCGACAGCGTTTAACCCTAGCATCATTCAGCGAACTTAATTATGAGTCCCTTTACTCCGAAAAGAATTAGTCATGTTGCCAGTTGGGGCGAAAAATTACGCTTGGCTCGTCGTTTTAAAAATTTAAAAATTGATGACGTCGCTAAAGAATTAAATATTCGACCAGAATATTTACTGGCACTTGAAGATGAGCGTCTTGAAGAATTACCGGCGGGTCTATACGGAAAAAATTTCATTAAAGAATATGCAAGCTTTCTCGGACTTAATGTTAAAGAGATTATTGAAAATTGGGATGAGCAAACTCTTAATAATTCACCGGAAGATCCCTTTTCTCGAAAAATTTTAGCTCGCCATAAGTTTATTATTTTTCCTAAACTTATTCGTAATCTTATAATAATTGCCGCCATCTTAATTTGTTTTCTTTATTTGAGTTTTTACTTTAAGAAAATTATCTCACCGCCACTACTAATAATCAGCTCCCCGGCGACAAACCTAGCAACTAGCGGCACAAATATTACAATCGCTGGTCAAA
Organism: Patescibacteria group bacterium; assembly: GCA_038245255.1. GTDB lineage: Bacteria > Patescibacteriota > Patescibacteriia > Patescibacteriales > UBA12465 > UBA12465. The sequence goes on from JBBRSQ010000015.1 coordinate 6,621, forward strand.
CCGAAATCGAGGCTGAAGTAAAAATTAATGGTGAAATAGTTTTAAATAATCACAACGGTTATTTCAGCCAAACAATAAATTTAAAAAAGGGACTAAATAACATCATTATAAAGTCAAAAAAGAAGTATAGTCGTGAGCAAGTCGTAAGCCGTCAAATTTTAGTCAATTAATTTTATCTCTATGCCTGACAACAAAAAAACTGTTTTATTTGACATTGAGAGTATTTTGAGTAAAATAACAGTTGAAGAAGGCCAAAGCATTGCTGAACTAGGATGTGGTAATTTCGGCTTCTTTGTTTGGCCTCTAGCGCGCTTAGTCGGCCGGCGCGGTCACATATACGCAGTCGATATTTTAAAAAGCACACTCGATGAAATTAAACGTCACTCATTAAAGGAGAACTTACCTCAGGTTAAAACTATTTGGAGTAACCTTGAGGTGTTTAAGGCCACAAAAATTGAAACCAGTAGTCTTGATAGCGCTCTGCTTGTTAATATTCTCCATCAATCGGAAAAAAGATTAGAGATAATACGCGAAACACTTAGACTCTTAAAAAGAGGCGGAAAACTCTTAATCGTTGAATGGACAAACACAGACTCACCACTTGGGCCACCGCCAGAAAAGAGAGTTAAACTTGAAGCCCTTTACGCCGCTGCTCCAAAAATCGGCTTAAGCGTTCAAGATCAATTTATTGCCGGCCCGTTTCATTACGGTTTAATCTTAACTAAACTCTAAATAAAAACTATGACAAATTTACTGACTCTAGACTTTTGGTTTACTTTGCGCCCAGCGCCACTAATACCATTTTCTCAATACTTATTCATCGGGTTCATCGCGCTCCTTGTTTTATTCGCCATTATCCTCATTTTTATTAAAATGAAAACTGGACTTTATCGCGGTTTTTTTAAACGATTATATACCTTCTGTTTAAGCAATGCGGTAATCGGCGCGATCTTCTTTTTCTTTAACTACGAGATTATTCCTTTCTTTTCCGCTCGATTTTGGCTTGGCCTTTGGGCTTTAGTGATGATTGTCTGGCTCGCGTTAATTTTAAAAAAACTTCAGGCCATCCCTCGACAAAAGAAACAGCAAGCGGCTGATAAAGAACTAAAAAAGTATCTTCCTTAAGAAATAAATATTAAATATTTTCTTATTTAAAAAAACTTCCTTAGATAAGGGAGTTTTTTTAAAACCTTTTTATGACAGACAATAAAAAATTAGGAAACTGGGGAGAAAATTTAGCGCAAAATTATCTTTTAAAAAAAGGCTATCTATTTATCGCAAAAAATTATAAATCCAGCTACTCTGAAATTGATCTTATTTTTAAACTAAAACCGACTTTTGTTTTTATTGAAGTTAAAACGAGAATAAGAACTCCAGAGAGTGAAATCGAGAATCCACTTTTGCGCTGGCAAACTAAAACCATTAAAAGAGCTATTATTGAATATTGCCTAAGTAAGCATATAAATCTTGATAATATTCGTTTAGACTTAATTATTATTTTAGCAGATAGCGCTACTCATAAAGCCGTACTAAAACATTATAAAGACATCTTTTAATTTCTTTCTAATTTTAAGTATATTTTTAAATGACTTAAGCACATCTCTAAATACCCTTACTTTACTAACTCTGCGTATATCACGGCTTTCAACCCAATTTACTGGCAACTCTTTAATCCGGTAATTAAAATGTTGAGCGAATACAACTAGCTCTGTATCAAAAAACCAAAAATCATCCTCAATTAATGGTGCTAATTTTTTAAAAACATCAAGACGAACAGCTTTAAATCCGCATTGCAAATCAGAGACTTTATTTGGTAATACCAAACGACTCAAAAAATTAAAAACGCGAGAAGTTGTTTCTCTTAAAATCGAACGCCTTATTTTAGAACTTGCCGATAACCTTGAGCCAATTACTAAATCGTAATTATTTTTTATTATCGGCATAATTAAGTCTGGCAACTGCGCTGGTAAAACAGCTAAATCAATATCTAAATAGCTGACAATATCGGCCTGGCTACTTAACCAATACTTTTTTAAAGCTTGCCCTCGGCCCGGAAGTGGATTTTCAACATAGTCAATAAATTGCGGATATTTATTTTTAAAATCCTTAAATATTCTAGCTGTCTTATCAGTTGAGCCATTAATTACGCCAATAATTTTCCAGCTAAAGTTAAAGCCAGCTTTTTGACAAAACTCTATAATTTCCTCTAGATTTCTTTCTAGAATCTTTTCCTCGTCTTTAACTGGTAAACAAATTTCTACTAACATAACTTATTCATTTTTAAAATAAATCACGGCGGTTGAATCTTGATAAATTTTTCCCCAATTTGAAGAGCCATCGAGATACTGCCGTAAATAATTTACTGAGCTCAAATCAGAATCTTTTAAATCAAAAACAAACCTTTCCCATCTCCTTGCTTTTAAAGGAATATCTTTTGCCTTTAGTAAAACTAATTTAATATTGTATTCATCGAGCTTTAAGGCGAAATCAGTCTTAGCATTATAAAATTCATAATATTCTTCAAGAAATGTATGTCCTTTATACAGAGCTTGAGGAATCCGACCATCAATAAATAATTTCTTTTCCGGATAAGTATAAATTAGATATCCGCCCCAATTGTATTCGTTAAAAATGTTGAAGTCGTTATATTTTTCTTCCGAAATTAAAAAACTGGTAGCTCCACAAGGATACTTTCCGCAATAATTCGCAAATGGCTGTTTAATAACATTCAAAAGAACAAACTGTTCAAATCCAAGTAAAATTACAAAAAGCAAGATTATTGTTCTTAAGTATTTATTCAAAGAAAATTGGGGGATTTTTTTAATATTAAAAATATGTGTTAATGCTTGCGTCATCCAGGGTATAGAAACCACAAATAATAAGGGAAAGTGCCGGCGCGAACGCACAGCTAGAATTAGCATAATCACTGTTAAAAATACTTGCCAGAGATTTATTTTAATTTTCTTTTGTCTAAGGGCGGTTTGAAATGAAACTACTAGTAGAAAAATGATCAATACTAAATATAACGACTGAGGATAATTGAAGGGAAAATTATATTGTGGTAACCACTCTTGAATTACATTTAAATAAAATGTGTTTCCGTAGCCGCCTAAGAAAGAATACAGTTCAAAACCATAAGGAGTAAAAAAAGTTACAACTAGTGAAGCAAGCGCGAATCCGAAGAAAATGTAAATATTTTTTTGTTTAATTTTTTCACTCAGATCTAAATACTCGGCGAACTTTCCGGATTTTAATAAAACTAGTTGATTTTCAATTACTTTAACGATTGGCCAAGAAATAAGAAACGCTAAGCCTAAAAGAAAACTACCGTGCATATTTGACCAAAGGTAAAATAACGGCAGTAAGTAAAATAAAAGACTCCATTTCTGTTTAGAACTAAACTCTTTAATTATCCACAGCTCTAAAATTAAAAACAAAAAACCAAATTCCTGCATTCTAATTCCGAAATGAACCGAGCAGGCCAATAAACCAAACAGCTGTAAAAAGACCAAAGTTGATTGTGATATTTTTTTATAATATCGACGAATAAATACATTTAGTAAAATAAAAGAGGCTAAAACAATTAAGGCAAAAAAAATGCTTAGAGAAAAATAACCGAAATTACTATATATTTCAAAAGAAATTAAATTAGTCAACCATTCATGATCAACCCAATCTCCGCTATAGGTATAATTAAAACTATTAAGATGAGCAACAGTCTTCGTTTCAACAAATTGCTGCCCAACTTTTAAATGCCAGCCTAAATCAGGATCAAGATACGAAAAAGAATTCCGCAAAAGAAAGCCAAAGACCAAAATATAGAAAAATACCCAAAAGAATGCCCAATAATTGACTTTTTTACCTAATTTTAACATAAATAATCGTATTTAAACTTTAACTATTAACATTTTATCACGGACAGATTTATTTGTCTTGTTTTTATTAATGTGCTAAAGTTAGTATATAAAGTATAAATTAAATAAAAAGAAGGGGGGGTGAAATATGAAAAAAATCTCAAAACATTTAGTCGCTTTCGCCGTCATTTCTTTGTTAGTATTACCCATCTTTGCCGCTCCAGTTTTAGCCCAAGACACTTTTGGTCTAGGTTATGTAGAGAATGGTTTAGATGGAAAATTAGGAAATGCCGACCCGCGAACTGTCGTTGCTAGAATCATCAATTTCGCTCTTGGTTTCTTGGGTGTAATTGCCGTAGTGTTAATTCTATTTGCAGGCTTTAAATGGATGACTTCAGCCGGAAATGAAGATAAGGTTGGCGAAGCCAAACAAATGCTTGGCGCTGCTGTTATCGGTTTAATTATTATTTTAGCTGCTTGGGCGGTAACTAACTTTATTATTAGTAACCTCAACAACCAAATTATTGCGGGATAAAAACTCAATAAATGACTCTTTTTGCACGGGAATAAATTCTCGATCGCACCTAATCTTATTGACAGATTTATTTGTTTTTTTTTATTAGTATGCTAAAATTACAGTTGTAGATTATAAAATACATAAAAAGAAGGGGGGTGAAATATGAAAAAAATCTCAAAACATTTAGTAGCGTTCGCTGTTATTTCTTTGTTAGTTCTACCTGTCTTTGTCACCCCAGTTTTAGCACAAGCTAATTTTGGTCTTAACGAAGTTGAAACAGGTTTGAATGGTACATTAGGAAATTCAGACCCGCGAACTGTCGTTGCCAGAATCATCAATTTCGCTCTTGGTTTCTTGGGCGTAATCGCAGTGGTAATCATTTTATTTGGTGGCTTTAAGTGGATGACTTCAGCTGGAAATGAAGATAAAGTTGGCGAAGCTAAACAAATGCTTGGTGCCGGCGTTATCGGTTTAATTATCATTTTGGCGGCCTGGGCGGTAGCTAACTTTATTATTAGCAACCTTAACAGCGCAATCACTGGGTAGCAATCATATAAGTGGTTCTCATTTGCATGGGAATCACTGCTCTGATCCTAAGTACGCTTAGGCATAGAGCAGTGAATAAATTCTTTATTATGTTTAGAAAAATAGTAATATTCTCTTTATTTTCGGTTGCCATATTTAGTGTGGCTTTTTTTAGTTTATCACCTCGAGCTTTGGCCGCTGATGACCTTAACGGTTTAAATACTACTGCGGGAAAAGTATCCGCTTTCGCTAGCCAAGTTTCTTCAAACGACGGAAATTTTATTCAGACAAAAGCCGGCCAAATAATTGGCACGATCCTATCATTTGTCGGCGTTCTATTTTTAATTCTGATGATTTATGCCGGTGTTATGTGGATGACCGCTCAAGGCAACGATCAACAAGTCACAAAGGCCAAAGATTTATTAATAAACTCGATTATTGGCCTGATTATAATTTTTGCCGCCTATGCCTTAACTAATTTCATTGGTGGCTTCGTATCTAACCAGTTCAACCCTTGATGAAAAATTATAAAAAAAAATTAAACACAACAATTGCACTCTTTTTTAGTCTTTTTTTATTTTTAACTCTTTCTTTAAGCGCTCAAAACGCTCAAGCTTATAATTTTGCTAAAGATAGCGGCTTAAGTATTACGGGTGATCTAGCTGGTTATGACCCTGGGGCCGTCACTTCTCCTGAAATAATTATTGGCAATATTATTCAAGCCATACTCGGCTTACTAGGAATTATTTTTCTAGCTTTTATGATTTATGCTGGCATCACTTGGATGACAGCTCAAGGGAACGATCAAAAAGTTACCAAGGCCAAGCAAATGATTACCGAGGCGATTGTTGGTTTAATAATCGTTGTTGCCGCTTACGCAATTGCCTATTTTGTGATTAGCTTTTTTAGCGCTAATACAGTTGTCTAAAAAATTATGAAAAATTATTGGCTAAAACTAAGTATTGTTCCATTCTCAATTGCCAGTTTTATTATTTCTAAAATAGCCCTAGCGGCTGATCTAAGCGATGCCTTCCCTAATGCTAAAATCGTTGCTAGTAGTACTTATAATACCGATCAAGAACTTTATCCAATTTTAGGAAACATTATCTCCGTTATTTTATCGGTTCTTGGAGCTGTATTTATTATTTTTATTATTTATGCCGGCTATCTTTGGATGACTGCATCGGGCAATGAGCAAAAAGTTGAAAAGGCTTCTCAGATCTTAAAAGAATCCATTATCGGCTTAATTATTGTTCTGGGTGCCTACGCGATTTCATACTTTGTTCTAAGTCTTTTTAGACTCCAACTTAAATCTTTATAATTTTATGCAAAAACATTTTAGACCAATCTTCTCACTACTAGTATTAACAGCCCTTCTAATTCTTCCGTACTTTGTTTTTGCGCAAACTACTGATGATAACTCTATGCTCGGTAAACTTCAACTAGTTGCCAGCAAAGGTGGATATGTAACTAGCGACGCCCCGACTTTAATGTTAGTTGTTGGAACAATTATTCAGGGAGTTCTTGGTCTATTGGGCGCAATTTTTATAATTATTATGGTTATTGCCGGCTACACTTGGATGACTGCCTCGGGTAATGAACAAAAAGTTGAAAAAGCACAAAGTATGATTAAAAGAGCAATTATCGGCCTAGTGATAACTTTATCTTCGTTTGCAATTTGGACTTTTATTTTTGAAAACTTGATTATCAAATAAGCATAATCTTTTTTATGAAAAAATTTATTTATACATTAAGCTGTCTCATTTTCTTATTTGTTTTTGCTCAAATAAGCTCCGCTCAATTACTCGATTCTGGTGCCGCCCTTAATCAGTTACAGACAAATACGGATCAAGTTGGTCTTAGCGCCGGACTCGGACGGGCTTCAATTGGAATTATTATTGCGACAGTTATAAAAGCAATGCTAGGTCTACTCGCTGCTATATTTTTAGTGCTAATGGTTGCAGCCGGCTTTCAATGGATGACGTCAGCTGGGAATGAGGCCCAAGTTAAAAAAGCTCAAGACACTATTAAAACTGCGATTATCGGACTAGTTATAGTTTTGGCAGCTTACGCGATTACTTATTTCGTCTTTAAATATTTACCATTTAGCGGCGCTGGCTCAGCCACGCATAACCCCTTAAACGGTAGCGGTTAAAAAAAATTTAGATATTTTAAAAGGGCTTTCTTACGGAAGCCCTTTTTTGTTTGTTTTTTATTTTTTTTATTGCGTCCAACTTACAAACCAGGTTGTCTTTTCGCCCTTATAACTACAATCGTAGTTAGGGACGTTTAATATTTGTTCACCAGTTCTATATTTACCGGTAGCAATACAAATATATTTTCCCGGAAGAAGGTGGGTTGTTTTTCTTTGCTGTTTACCAGCTTGAAACGAAACACTCGGCACGGAAGCAATTTTTCCAGTTCCATCAATTTGATAAATCCTGAAATTAACTTCTTCATAGAGAGACGGGTTGTCCATGATTCCTTCGAAACCAAGAACAGAATCAGACTTAAGAGGAGTGGCGGCCATTTTTCTGAAGTTAAGATCATCGTAGCGAGAATCTGTTCTCTCAACTCGTGCATTATGGTCAGCAACTTGTGTTTCAATCCGATCTTTGGTTTTAATTTCAAGTCCACGATCGCGGCGATTTCTTTCACGGGGTGAAAGTTCAATTGGAGTGCCATTATAGGCAATGTAGGTGGAAAAAAGTCGATTCTTTTCAATCTCAAAGCGTTTTATCTGGGCGCCCAAAGTATCGATTTCGATTTTTTTCCAAGAAGTGGTGGTAAATGAAACCTGTTTGGCACGAATAACTTTAAGTTCACTTTGTTTTTGTGTAATTGCCGCCTTTCTTTGATCTTCTCCGTAAACACTGTTAAATCGTTTTTTTGATAAAGTATCGATTTCAACTTGCAGCTGTTTTATGTCAACTGAATAATCAGTAACTTTAGTTATTTGATTATTCAATTGAGCAATTCTAGCATTGCGTTCGCGAATCTGCAGATTAATAGCATTATATTTATCCTGCTCTTTTAACGTTTGAGCAAAAACACCGGTGGCAACCATCAAAATAATGATAGTTAGTGCCCATTTAATCAGTTTTTTCATGGTTCGTTTCTTTTGTTTATTTTTTGTTTGTTTATTTTATTGTTAATGAGCGTGTGTTCTGCTCTTTTTGTTTAATTTCAATCAATTGATTGATAAACTATTATATCACAAATATATAAATATGTCAATGACTTATCAACAAGGCACCATTGACACCTTGATTTACTTATGATAAGGTGATCAGTCGATAAATCCCTGCTTTATTATCATCTAAATATGATAAAGTAGGGCTTTTTTATCTGACCACAATAAACATATGAAAATACTACAACTAATTAAAGAGGAAGTGGTGCCTCTCAGTAGAAAGCAGAATATAGTCTTATTTACTATTATTGCTTGTATCTTTCAATTCACGCTATTTTACGCCCCCGCTCTGGCAGCTGAGGCAGTTCAAAACGCTAGCGCAGCGGACTTTAGCCAAGAAACGTTGATAAGTAACGATTCAATGGTAAAAGACGCCAGCATGGACGCTGAGGCAGCTAAAGTAAGCCAGCCCCTGGCCATTCAAATTGCCAGTTCTAGTCCAGTTAATCTTGCGACCTCGACTAGCCCAGAACTAGCTAGCTCAACTATTGTTACTGCTAGTAGTAATCCTGAAAGCCTGGAAACAGTTACTCGGACTACGACGGTCACAATTACCGCCTATAACTCTGAGGTTGGTCAGACTGATGACAGCCCTTGTATTACCGCTAACGGCTTCAATGTTTGCAAGCACGGAATTGAGGACACAATTGCCGCTAATTTTCTTCCCATGGGAACGAAAGTAAAAATTCCTGATTTATATGGCGACCGCATTTTCATAGTTCGCGATCGAATGAATAAAAAACATGCAACTCGAGTCGACATCTGGATGAAGGACAGACATTCTGCAATTCAATTTGGTGTTAAAACGGCCAAAATTCAAATTCTAAAATAATTTTTAAATTCACATACTAAAAAACGCCCCCTACTTTCAGGGGACGTTTTTTTATATCTAGCTTAGAAGAAGAAGCTTAGAAATCCTCGGCTTCTTTTTAATTGTTTTTCCTTTAGTAAAATCGCTATGGTCGTTGAAATAACTGTATCTGGATTTAAAGACAAACTATCAATTCCTTGTTCTACTAAGAACTCAGCGAAATCAGGGAAGTCGCTTGGCCCTTGTCCGCAAATTCCGACCTTGCGTCTATATTTTTTAGCAGTCTTAATTAAAGTCTTAATTAATTCTTTAACCGCTTCATTTTTTTCGTTTGCAACTCCGGCTACTTGAAGAGTTCCCCCGGAATCACGATCAATGCCTAAAGTAAGTTGAGTTAAGTCATTAGAACCGATCGAGAAGCCGTCAAAAATGTGACAGAATTTTTCAGCGAGTATAATATTTGCCGGAATTTCTGCCATCACATATATCTCTAATCCGTTGAGTCCTCGCTTTAAACCATTAAGCGCCATAATTTCTTGTACTTTCTTTCCTTCTTCAACTGTTCGACAAAATGGAATCATAACTTTTAAATTCTTTAGGCCCATTTCATCACGCACTTTTTTAATTGCTTGGCACTCTAATTTAAAGGCTGGCAAAAATTGCGGAGAATAATAACGACTAGCCCCACGAAAACCAATCATCGGGTTGGACTCAATTGGTTCATATTCTCTACCGCCAATTAAGTTCGCATATTCATTCGATTTAAAATCACTGAGGCGAATAATAACGTCTTTCGGGTAAAAGGCGGCGCAAATTCTGGCCATCCCCTGAGCCAATCGATCAACAAAATATTGAGATTTATTTTTATAACCAACCGTTAAGGCATCAATTTCTTTTTTAACAATCGGGTCTTTAATTTTAGCATAATTAATTAAAGCTAAGGGATGAATTCTAATGTAATTATTAATTATAAATTCTAGGCGGGCCAAACCAACACCGTCATTAGGAATGAAAGAATTTGAGAAAGCCATATCAGGCTCGCCAATATTCATCATCATCTTTGTTTTTGGCCTCTTTAGATTTTTTATATCAGTAGTTTCAACTTTGAATGGAAGTTTTCCTTCATAAACATAACCTTCTTCGCCACTGGCGCAATCAACCGTGATTGCGCGACCGCTCTTAATTAATTTAGAAACATTTTCAGTTCCAACTACACAGGGAATACCGAGTTCCCGTGAAACAATAGCGGCATGGCAGGTTCGTCCGCCCTTATCAGTTACAATCGCGGAGGCAATTTTCATAATCGGTTCCCAATCAGGGTCGGTCATGTCGGTAACTAAAACTTGACCGGGTTTAAAATTATGAATATCTTTTACCTCCATCATTCGGTTGGCGATACCAGCACCAATA
>JBBRSQ010000016.1:0-15997 GCA_038245255.1 Patescibacteria group bacterium
TCGACACCTGATTTAACCTTAATTAACCAGCTTACACTTGAAGTAGATAAGGGCGGATACATAAAAACTAGGGCCGATCAGGAAACTAGCCAAGAAAACGTTTGGGCAGCCGGCGATATTACTACTAACTCAGATGGATTTAGACAAATCATTACCGCTTGCGCAGAAGGTGCCGTAGCAGCAAAAAGTATTTTTACCAGTTTACAGAAAAGCGTTTAATTCATCTAAGGATATTTTTTTATTATGCTCGATAAAGAATTAACTTATGTTGTGATCGGCGTTTCAAGTGACCAGCGTAAATATGGTTACCAAGTTTTTAAAGATCTTCTTGATAGCGGCTATAATGTAAAAGCGGTAAACCCTAAAAGAATTTCCATTCTAAATCAAACAGTTTTTTCATCAGTAATTGACATTATTCCACAGCCGGATGTGATTATTTTTGTTGTCCCGCCAGTTACCACCTTAAAGATATTAAAAGAAATAAAAGATTTAGACATTAAGCAGGTTTGGTTTCAGCCCGGAAGCGAAAGTCTTGAGGTTATTAAATACTGCCAGGCTGAACATATAAAATATATTGCCAACGCTTGTATTATGGTTAAACGTAAGGAGAAAAATTAAATTTTTAAAATATATGAATGAAGAGCTAAAAATATTTATTAAAGCAATAAGTAATGAAACACGCCTAGACATTCTTAATTATTTAAAAAAAGAATGTTGTGTCGGCGATATTTGGAAAAAGCTTAATTTGCCCCAAAATTTAGCTTCTCATCATTTGAAAGTACTAAAAGAGTCCGGTTTAGTCGAAGCGAAGAAAAATGGCCTGAAAGTTGTTTACAAACTTAATAAGAAGCAGTTAGCGCTACGTCTGCGCTTGTTGCAAGTTTATTTAAACTAATAAATTAATAAATTTTGAAATAATAAAAATTTTAAAAAAATAAATATGATCAGTAATATTAAATCGGTTGAAGTTTTTGGCTCAAACTGCCCAACTTGTAAAAAGTTGCACGAATTAACGGAGACGGCGGTTAAAGAATTGAACTTAGATACGAAAGTTGAATATATAACCGATATCCAGAAGCTGCTTGATACTGGGATGATGTCATCGCCAGTTCTCTCTATTAACGGAAAACCGGTTTTGGCGGGGAGACTGCCGAGTGTAGACAAAATTAAAGAGCTACTAAGGGCTAATAACAATATTGAGCCTGAAATTATAAAAAGAAAAGATAGTTGTTGCTGTGGTCACTGTTAAATATGTTTTATCCTATTCAATTATTAGCTGATTGGCTAACTTATACAGTTTTTTCAATTAAGGCAAATACATTATTAGCTGAGGTTGTAAACTATTTTATTTTTGACACAATAAAAATAATTATTTTATTATTAATTATTATTTTTGTCGTGTCTTTTATTCGCACCTATTTACCACCTGAAAAAGTTCGCTTATTTTTAGCGAAAAAGAATAAATTAACAGGTCATATTCTCGCTTCACTTTTAGGGATAGTCACACCATTCTGTTCTTGCTCAGCCGTCCCTCTGTTTTTGGGCTTTGTTGAAGCAGGGGTACCGCTCGGTGTTACCTTTTCTTTTCTGGTCGCTTCACCAATGATTAACGAAGTTGCCTTGGTTTTGTTAATTGGCCTATTCGGTTGGAAAATTGCTTTGTTATATATAATTTCTGGACTTTTAATCGCCATTATTTCCGGATTAGTTATTGGTCGCATGAAAGTTGAACATTTAGTCGCTGATTTTGTTTGGAAGCATAGCCAAGCTAGTAGACCTTCATTGAATACTGAAATGTCATATCGTGAGCGACTAAGTTATGCTAAAGACTATGCTTTAGATATTGTTAAAAAAGTTTGGCTCTATATTATAATCGGCGTTGGTATCGGGGCCTGGATCCATGGCTACGTACCGGCTGATTTTTTAGCTCAATATGCTGGAGCGGATAAATGGTATGCCGTCCCCCTCGCTACTCTAATTGGCATTCCCTTATATTCTAACGCGGCCGGCGTAATCCCGCTGGTTAGTGCTCTAACTGAAAAGGGAGTTGCCATGGGAACCACGCTATCTTTTATGATGGCCGTGACCGCCCTTTCTTTACCGGAGTTTATGATCTTAAAGAAAGTAATGAAGACAAAATTAATAATAATTTTCGCTTCCGTTGTGGGAATCGGAGTTATTATTACTGGATATTTATTTAATTTAATATTAAAATAATTTATTCCTTATCTTTTTAATTATGTTTGATTTGTATTATAATTAGTAGATGAATAAATCAGTTTTAATGTTGGGTATGTTTTTTGGGTCAGCCGTGGGTGGCTATATCCCAGTTATTTTTGGTGCCAGCATGTTTTCTATTTATTCGATAATTCTGACAGCGATTGGTGGAATTCTTGGTATCTGGCTAGCCTATAGAATACAGGAGTAAAGAATTACTCATAGATATAAAAATACTCCCAGAAAAGGAATATTTTTTAAAACATTTTAGATTAATTATATATTTTTAAACTTTTAGTTTTGTTTTTAAATCTTCGGTGATTTTAATTGCTTTATCATACTTTCCTTGACGAGCAGCAATTCGAGCCTCAATAAAACTTTCGAAGCTTTTATTGTCGATGACGGCGCCTACTTTGCTATTTTGTCCAACCATTTTTAACCAAGCGCTATAATCGTTATTTTCAATAGAATTATTAATTTTGTTTTGTCTCGTGATTTGAGACTCGGAAACTTGGACATCGGTATCAAGGTCGTTATTGTAATTATAATTTGCTAGAGCGCTACTGGTGATACCACTTGATAAAATCATTGTTAAAAAGGCAATATTCAAGGCCGCTTTTTTATATTTTTTCATATTATAATTTTCAATACTTATATACATATATACGCTCAAAATTTCAATTACTTCTCGCCTAATATTTGACACAAGCAGTGGTTTATGTTAAATTTTCATATTACCTTAACAACTGAATAGAAATTCAAAAAATAAACTCAAAAAACATCAGTCATGGAAAAAAGTGATCAGATTACGGAAATTTGGAAGAAGTTACCATTTTCTTCTTTTTATGATGAAAAAAAGAAACTTGAGTGGCGAAATTATGCGCTGCAGGTATTAAGCAATTTATACCTGGGAAATGTCGGCTTAACAGCTGACACTGGTACTGGAAAAACGATCATGGCCTTTTTGGTATTTGAGGCTCTGAATCTACGAACACTTTTTGTAACTCCGACGGTTATTTTAACGCGTCAGCATGGTGATCTTTACCGGAAAGTTTCTGGTAAAGAGGCTAATGTTCTTTACGGTCAAAAAAAACAACGAGACTGGGAGACTGGCAACTTAGTAATAGCGACTCCTCATGTGTTCATGGCTGATCGTGCAAAAGGATTAATTAACGAAAATTCTTTTGACTTTTTGATTGTTGATGAATCTCATAAGGGTCAAGGGTTTTATCCTTATGTGCCAATTGCTAAACTATTTAAAACTCAAGGAAAGAAAATTCTTTCTTTATCGGCTTCTCCAGGAACAAGTTATGAAGAAATTGCCGAGATGGAAAAAATTTATGGTCTTAAAAATTGGGTTACAGCGGAGATAGAAACACCAGAAAAAAAACATCGTTATATTAAAACTATTGTTTCTCCAGAGCTAAAGGAAGCGGAATCATGTCTTAAAAAGTTGTCGTTTGCAGCCTTAAAGCAATTGGATAGAGTTTTTAAGGAGACAAAAAATCAAAAAATTTTTACTCTCGATGAAGATAATCCTTTTTTAACCCAAGCTGATAGTGATAAACTGTCGAAGATTATTGATACCTTGCCAACCCCAGAGTTTTATATTGCCAAATCACTTTTTGCAAAGCAGTATAAACTAACTTATGCTTATCGACTTTTATTAACAGAAGGTTATTACAGTTTTCTTGATTACTTTGAAAATTCATTACTAAGCGACAAATCAAAAGCGGCCAAAGCAATTCTGGAAGAGGTAGAATTTAAGAAGTTATATCAACTGATTAAAAACATAAAGACGCAACACCCAAAAGAGGAAGCACTTTATGGATTAATTAGAGAAATGATGTGGAGGAATAAAAGTATGTTGGTTTTTGTCGCCAGTAAAAAAACCGCTCGCTACTTAGCAACGATGTTTAGTAATTTAGGTTATAAATCGGACGTGCTCCTAGGTGGTGCTCACAAATCACTTAAAGAGCAAGCGCGAGTAATCGAGGAGTTCTCACAGCAAAAAATAAGAATTATCTTTGCCACCTCGGTAGTCGAAGAGGGCTTATCTTTGCCGGAAATTGATGTCGTTGTTCATTATAATCAACCGACGACGGGAATCGCTCGTTTACAACGAGGGGGACGCACTGGACGTTTTCGTGAAGGTTTGGTTGTTTTTATTGTTATGGATATCAATTATGAGAATGCATTGTATTTTGCCACGCTGGCTAAATTAAAGAAAATGCAACAAATCTTTTATGAATCGGCAAGAACGGCTGAAAAAGAAAAGAAAGCGAAAAAGAAGAAAAGCCAAGTTAGTATAACTGGGCAGTATCGGATTCCATTTCCAAGTGACCTTCCTTTTTAAATTAGCTCAAGACGGTAAAATACCGTCTTTTTTATTTGACTAAATAAACTAGCGGTTGTATTATTTAGATACCCTCTGGGGGAGGGTATTAATAATATTATTATGAAGACAAAAGCAAAGTTAGTTACACCGCGTCAGAATGTTGCCCGACGTTTAAAAATTGTTGAAGGTCACTTGCATAAGGTTGTTGAAATGGTTGAAGACGGGACATATTGTATTGACGTTTTGCAGCAAACTTCGGCCGTAAAAAACGCAATTAAAAAAGCGGAGGAGATTCTTTTGATTAATCATCTTAATAGCTGTGTTGTTAATGCTTTAAAATCTGGGGCTGATGAAAAGACAGCCGCTGAGCTCGGTCGTGTTTTTAGAAAACTAAACTAAAAATGTTAAATAAATTTTTTAAAACAATTACTCTATTAATTATTATTGGCTCAATTTCGGCGGTGAGTGGTTTTTGTGTTGATATGTGGTTTGGTTCAGTAGTTGATATTGCTCAAGCGGCAAGTTTAGAATGTGTAAATACTGATGCTGCAAATAGTTTTCAGAATTCCTTACCGGAACAGCACAGTAACAATATTATGCCTTGTTGCGTTAGTGGTTCTGGACAGATAAGCGCTTCGATCATAGGTCAACAATTTAATTTTATAAATATCTTCGCCATGGTTCCTGGTTCTACTGAAAATTTTTTCCCTTTTGTTAATCAGAAAGAATTATTGAACCTGCCAATTTTAGCGCCGCCCGAGAAACAATCTCTCTCAACCATTAATATTCGCATTTAATTTGTTTATTGTTTTTTAACGAAACGCATCACGTTTTTCTGTTACCTAATTAATAATTAATTCAAATATGTCGAATATAAAGAAAATAATCTTACCCATAAAAGGCATGCATTGCCATTCTTGTGAGCTTTTGATTGAGGAGAAACTTAAGGAAGTCGCAAAAGTTAAATCTGCCGAGCTTAATTTTCAAAAGGGTGAAGCTAAAATTTTTTACCATGGTGAAGCGCCTAATCTAAAGCTTATTCAAGAGGCAGTAAAAGAAGCCGGATATGAAGTTGGGCGTGATGAAGATTTGCCAATAGTTTCTCGTGATAAAAAGGAGTATCTGAGTTTGGGAATAGCCGCTTTAGTTTTAATGGTTATTTATTTAGTTTTAAGAAGCCTTGGTTTAACAAATATAAACTTTAATCCCGAAATTAGTAGTCCGAATACCGGCTTAATAATTGTAATTGGGCTTGTGGCCGGTTTTTCAACTTGTATGGCTCTTGTCGGAGGTCTCTCTCTCGGCTTGTCTTCTAAATTTGTTGAAAGTCATCCTAAGTCAACTGCGGCCGAGAAATTTCGCCCACATTTATTTTTCATCGGTGGCAGGATTCTGTCTTATGCTTTACTCGGTGGAGTTTTGGGAATGATTGGATCAGTATTTCAACTATCTTCTCTAGCGAGCAGTATAATCACAGTAGTCGTTGGTTTAGTAATGTTATTAACGGGGCTTCAATTAATTAATATTTTCCCGCGCTTAAGCAAATATAAATTATCTTTGCCGAAAGGTCTTAGTCGCGCTCTCGGCTTTAAGCAGAAAGCAAAAGAATACTCACACGGTCAGGCAATGATCATGGGTGCTTTTACTTTTTTCTTGCCCTGTGGGTTTACGCAGGCGATGCAGCTCTACGCGGTCAGTACCGGTAGTTTTTTATCGGGCGCGGTAACAATGGGCTTATTTGCTCTTGGAACAGCTCCCGGACTTTTGAGTATTGGCGGAGTCACGTCTTTAGTTCGCGGTCAATTTAAAGAAAGATTTTTTAAAGTGGCCGGTCTAGCAGTGATATTTTTTGGACTCTTTAATTTAAATAATGGTTATACTCTGGCCAGTCTTAATTTTAGTGCTAATAGTAGTAACTCAAATGACACAAAGCAAGAAGTCGCTCGAGATCCAAATGTTACTTTAGAAAATGGTGTTCAGATTGTAAGAATGGTAGAAGGAAATCGCGGCTATACGCCTAATAGTTTTTCGATTAAGAAGGGCGTGCCGGTTAAATGGATAGTTGATGCGCAAGCGCCTTACTCGTGCGCCAGTGTTATTTTGATTCCAAAATTGAAATTACAAAAGTTTTTAGTGGCCGGCGAAAACACAATTGAATTTACTCCGACTGAAAGTGGGAAGTTACCATTTTCTTGTTCAATGGGAATGTATACGGGCGTCTTTAATGTTTATGATGATAGCGCCTCGGTCAGTGAAGCACCTTCTAGCGGAAGTAGTCCGATTCCAGGAGTGCAAATAGCTCAAGCCGCTGGTGGCTCATGTGGTGCTTCCGCTGGTGCTTCTACGGGTGGCGGTGGCTGTGGTTGTGGTGGCGGGGGCACGAAGACGACACCAACTTCAACATCTGCTCCGGTTTCGGCTCTTACAATTATTGATACAAAAGACCAAACAAGTCAGCAAATAATTAAAAGTACATACACTGCCGATAAGTTTCTTGAACCAAGTGTGTTTAAAGTTAAACTTGGCACTAGTGTTAAGTTTGTGGTTGACGTTAAGGATGACGGCACCGGTTGCGGATATGCGATGATGATCCCCGGTTTATATAATAAAGCCGTGCCACTTGTCGCTGGCAGTCCGATAACTATGGAATTTACGCCAACAAGCAAGGGAAGTTTTGATATTACCTGCAGTATGAACATGATTAATTTCGGAACGATAATTGTTGAATAATTAATATTTTATTGTATGAATATAATAAATTTCGAACTAGAGGGTTTAACATGCGAGGCCTGTGTTAAATTAGCGGGCAATCTCATAAAAAAAATACCGGGCGTTGTTGATGTTGAAATAGAATTTACAAGCGGGAAGGCTAAGGTCCAAAGTAATTTAGAAATTAACATTGGTTTGATAAAAAATAGTTTGGCCGGCATGACCTTTAAGGTTGCTAATTAAAAACATATGAAAGAAAAAATAACTCTCAAAATAACAGGGATGCATTGTGCATCTTGTGAAAAAATTACATTTGAAGAACTAAGTGAGTTAGCCGGTGTTACTGAGATTAAAGTTTCAGCCGAGACCGGATTGGCGACCCTAATTCTTGATAATGAAGTAAATAATGAAAAAGATATTTTAGCGGCGGTTGAAAGAGCTGGCTATAAAGCCGTTGTTACTAGTAGAAGTCCGATTACTGAAGCTGATTCTGCTTCTGCGCTTGTGACCACTAAAAAAAGTGATTTAGTAGGCGAAATAATTACTGAAAATGCACCTTCCGATATAAACTCCAGTCAGCGTTTAAATCTTTCTTTATTTGGAATGCATTGTTCATCATGCGCAAATATAATTGAGCGCACACTTAAAAAAGTGCCTGGTGTTAAGCAGGCCAATGTTAACTTCGCGGCTGAAAAAGCGAGTGTCATTTTTGATGACTTTTTGCTTAGCCCTAAAACTTTAATAGACGCTGTTAGTAAAGCTGGTTACAAAGCTGAATTAGTTGATGCTAAAGATGCGGGCTATGAACAACGTAAACATGACGAAGAAACTAAATCATATTCGAGACGATTTTGGTTAAGCTTTGCCTTAAGTCTGCCCATGCTTTATTTTATGGTGCTCGACTTTGTGACCATTCCCGGTAAGGCGGTTGTTATGCCTTATGTCGGTCTAATTTCTTTGCTTCTAACAATACCTATTCAATTTATAATCGGTTCTGGTTTTTACAAAGGAATGTGGGCGGCCTTAAAGATGAAGACTTTTAATATGGATAGTCTAATTGCTATTGGAACTTCGACAGCATTTATATATAGCATTGCTAACTATATTAATTATTTTATTAAAACTGGTTCTATAATCGGTTTAAACGGAAAAATACCGGACTTATATTTTGAAACCTCGGCATTTTTAATTACCTTTGTTATTCTCGGTAAATTATTAGAAATAAGAACAAAGGGTAAAACAGGCGATGCGATTAAAAAGCTTATGGGTCTACAAGCGAAAACAGCGCGAGTAATTCGACAAGGAGTGACGAGTGATATTCAAATCGAAGATGTTATTCACGGTGATATTATTTTAGTGCGCCCCGGCGAGAAAATTCCAGTGGACGGTAAAATAGTTAAAGGATCTTCGGCAATAGATGAATCAATGATTAGCGGAGAGAGTATTCCTGCTGAAAAAAAAGTGGGTGACTTTGTGACGGGAAGCACTGTTAATAAAACGGGAAGTTTTGAGTTTATTGCGACCCGTATCGGTTCCGAAACTGCTCTAGCGCAAATTATTAAATTAATAGAAGATGCTCAAGGTTCAAAAGCACCTATCCAAGGTTTTGCTGATCGGATTTCAGCTGTTTTTGTACCAACCGTAATTTCTTTAGCAATTCTAACTTTCTTGATTTGGTATTTCTTTCTGGGAGCCACGCTAGCGTTTGCCTTAATGGCTTTTACGGCCGTTATTGTTATTGCGTGCCCGTGCGCACTCGGCTTAGCGACACCAACATCGTTAATGGTTGGAACTGGAAAAGGGGCGCAATACGGAATATTAATTAAAGGGGGCGAACCACTCGAAGCAGCTTGCCATATTAAAGTTGTAGTTTTTGATAAGACCGGCACTTTAACAAAAGGGAAACCGGAGGTGACTGATGTGATTTCTTTTTCTGATAATAACGAAGCTAAGGTTTTGCAGATTTCTGCCAGCTTAGAAAAATTATCTGAACATTCGTTAGCCGAAGCAATTTATACTTATGCAAATACTAAAGTAATTAAACTTGAAGAAGTTGAGAATTTTACCGCCATCCCGGGCCAAGGTGTTACAGGAAAAATTAATGACATTGAGTATTATTTTGGTAATCGTCGCTTAATGACGGAGTCGCTTGGCTTCTCAATTGATAAAATTAATCATAAATTGGTAGAGCTTGAAGAACAAGGAAAAACAGCGATGATTTTAGCGACGAAAGATAATATTATTGGTGCAATCGCCGTGGCTGATACTGTTAAGGAAAGCTCGGCGGAAGCAGTTTCTAAATTAAAAAAATTAGGAATTGAGGTATGGATGATAACTGGCGATAATCAGCGAACAGCCAAGGCGATTGCATCTCAAGTCGGTATTACGAATATTTTAGCCGAAGTATTACCAGAAGATAAAGCGAATGAGGTAAAAAAACTTCAAGTGAATAATAAAAAGGTCGCCATGGTTGGTGACGGCATAAATGACGCACCGGCACTCGCGCAAGCAGACCTTGGCATTGCTATGGGTTCAGGAACTGATGTGGCTATCGCAGCGGGCGGAATAGTTATAATGAGAAATGATTTAAATGACGTTGTTACCGCTTTTCAATTAGCAAAAGAAACAATGAACAAAATAAAACAAAATTTATTTTTTGCTTTATTTTATAATGTGATTGGTATTCCGATTGCTGCTCGAATATTTATCGGTTTTGGTTTAGTTCTAAAACCAGAATTAGCCGGCTTAGCGATGGCGATGAGCTCTATTTCAGTAGTCGCTAACTCTTTATTACTGCGCTATTTTAGACCAAATAAAAGAAATTATTTCTCTCTTATTGCTCCGGTTATAATGGTTATTATATTTACATTTGGATTCTTACAGTTTGCTCGTTTAAGTTCTGGCATGGAAAATCAGGAAATAAATAGTCAAATTCCAATAACAGAATCTACAAATAAATAATCAAGTTCAAATATAAATAAAAAAACACTCTTAGTCGGAGTGTTTTTGTTTTTATTTGTTTGAGATTTTTTGAACTATTAAGGCAAATTTTTTATCATAATCTATATCTGCTTTTTCAAGACATAAATAGCGACTGCCGTTTACTTCAAATTTTATTGATAGAATAAATGGGTGATTGTCGTTTTTAAGAAAGATAAAATTCTTTTCGCTTGTGGGCAAAATGATTGAAGTTAGAGGAGGTAAGCCAATCCTTTTCAAGCTTTGATTTGATAATTGCTTTAAGGAATTGATTAATAAACTGGGATGAGGGTCGTTAATGATTTTGTATCCTCGCGCCTTAAAATAGCTAGCAATGTTTTCGCAAGGAATAATTTGATCCTCACCTTCGTAGTATAAGTAGATCTTCTTTGGTCCTTTAAGATCAATTGGAGAGAATAGTTTTTGACGGTAATTATTGTCCTCGCCTTTATTTTCAAAGTAGCGACTAATTGCTCCGGTTTTTATTATGTCGGCAAAATTCTTAAATTGATTGGTTTCAATCACTAGTTTATGGCTTATCAGTTCTTTCATGTTTATTGTTTTTAAGGTTCGAGTTAATTGATAACTATGGATTTGAATATTTACATTACAATTATTTGTAAAAATTGTCAATGTAATTTAAATGAATTTTGTAATATAATATGGATGAGATTAATTCTATGAATATTTATTACGTCTATATACTTGAGTGCTCTGATAAATCCTTCTATACTGGGTTAACGACAAATTTAGAACGTCGTTTATTTGAGCATAATAACCGTAGAAAAGGGGCTAAGTATACGCTGGCGCATCAGCCCGTAAAGCTTGTTTATAGTCGGGAATTTATTGGACGTTCACTGGCGTCAATTGAAGAGGCTAGAATCAAGAAACTGACGCGCCTGGAGAAACAAAATTTGGTATTTAAAGCGACTAAAAGCAAGCTCTAGTTGATGCTTGACAAAAATTACTTTAGGGACTAAACTAATAATTAACTAAACAATTATAATTATTAATGACTATTTTATGAGCATCCGTGGATTTTTTACAAAAAAGAAGATTATTTGGACTATTATCATTCTACTTATTATTTCGGGGGGAGCTTATTATAAGCTTAAACCAAAAAATAACGCGTCTAATATTTCTACAGCCACCGTTAGTGAACAGAACTTAGAACAGACTGTTTTAACGACCGGCCAGGTTGTTAGTGAAACTAATCTAAATTTGAGCTTTCAAACCGGTGGCGTTGTCGAGCAAGTTATCGTTAACACTGGGAGTCAAGTTAAAGCTGGTGATACTTTGGCAATTTTAAGTCAGGCTAATGCTAGAGCATCGCTAACTAGTGCTAGCGGACAATTAGCTTCTGCTAATGCTAATTATCGTAAAGTTGTAGCCGGCGCGACACCAGAGCAGGTAAACGTTAGTCAGAAATCGGTTGACTCCGCTCGCGTCGCTTATACAAACTCTTTGAGCCAGTTAGCTAATTTGCAAATTTCAACTGCGGCCACTATTAATCAAGCCCAAGCAACTCTTGATGATTTACAGTCACCAACTTCAACTTCTGATAATAAACGATCAGCTATTTTAGTTGTTATCGCTAATCAATTAACAGCTGTTAAATCTGACCTTGATAAAGAGAATCAGATTTTAGATGATAATAATTTAAAGGACAGTTTTGGGGCGATGGATTTTACTAGTGTTTTAAATTTTAAAAGTGCTAATAGTCAGGTTCAAGCTTTGTTAAATAAAGCTAACGCAAGTCTTGCGACTGCTCAAGCTTATAAAAGCGATGCCAATATTTATCAAGCGGTTAATGATGCCTTAGCAGCTTTAAATCAAAATATTGTTGCTTTAAATTATTGTTATACGGCTCTGCAAAATTCAGTTGTTAGTTCGAAATTAAGCCAAGCTCAACTTGATAGCTATAAGTCAACAATAAACTCTTATATATCCTCAGAAAATTCCGGTTTAACCGCGGTTAAATCTTCACGCCAGGCTTTAACTGATGCTTTGACAGCAGCAACTAATGCCGTTACTAATAGTAAATTATCAGCGACTCAACAAATCACTTCTGCTCAGAGTCAAATAAATAGCGCTAAAGCCACTCTTCAGCAATCCGAAGCGAGCTTAGCGCAACTAAAAGCACATGCACAGCCAGCTGACATTGATGCCGCTCGAGCGATGCTTTTATCAGCTCAAGGAAGTGTCGAGGCGGCGCAGTCTAATTTAAGTAACACTGTTTTAAAAGCTCCCGCTGATGGTACAATAACGCAAATTAATACAAAAGTTGGTCAGCAGGCAACCGCTATGCAAGCAGTTATTATTTTACAGAATATTAATGCCCTTCATACCGAGGCCTATGTAAGTGAGGCTAACGTGGCCTCACTACAGCTCGGTCAATCGGTCGATTATACTTTCGACGCTTTGGGACCAGATAAACATTTTGAAGGTAAAATATTAACTATTGATCCGGCTTCAACCGTCATTTCTGGAGTAGTAAATTACTTAGTAAAAGCGAGTTTGCCAAATATTCCCGAAGTTAAACCAGGCATGACAGTTAATATGACGGTTCTAGTCGCTACGCGAACTAATGCCTTGGCTGTGCCAAGTACGGCGATTATTAACCAAGGTACTGAACAATATGTCAGAGTTATAGATAATGAAACAACAAAAACCTATCACCAAGTAACAGTCAAAACAGGACTCTTGGCTGACGGCGGACAAGTTGAAATATTAAGTGGTCTTAGTGCTGGTCAGGAAGTGGTGACTCTTATTAAATAATTAAGTTTATGAATTTAATTGATGTTAAGAATCTAAAAAAAGATTATACAACCGGCGACGTGGTTACTCATGTTTTAGACGATATCAGTTTTAAAATTGATCAGGGCGAATTTGTAGCAATAATGGGCCCATCCGGCAGTGGAAAATCGACCTTAATGCATATCTTAAGTTTTTTGGATCGCGGTTCTTCAGGAGTGTATAAATTTAAAGGTGAAGATATTACCGATTTTGATGACAATTATTTAGCTGAACTTAGAAATAAAGAAATTGGTTTCGTTTTTCAATCTTTTAACTTATTACCGCGCACTACCGTGCTTGATAATGTTAAACTGCCACTGACCTATAGTAAGAAAAAAGATTATGATGGCTTAGCTAAAAAATCTTTGGAGGCGGTCGGCCTATCTCATCGCTTAAATTATTATACGAATCAAATATCTGGTGGCGAAAAACAACGGGTTGCGATTGCTCGCGCCTTAGTCTGTGATCCGGCGGTAATTTTTGCTGATGAACCGACTGGTAATCTTGATTCAAAATCAGGCAACACGATCATGTTTTTACTCCAGCAATTAAATGATAATGGGCGAACGATAATTTTAGTAACTCATGAAACTGATACTGCTAATCATGCTAAAAGAATTATTAGAATAAAAGATGGAAATATCCTTTCTGATGAACCGGTTAAGAACCGCACGATCGCCGAGGCTGATAAAGATCTAATAAAATAATTTCTTAATAAATTTGTGCAACCATTCTCTATTATAAAATTAGTCTTAAAGAATTTGCGCGCCCGAATTGGGCGCACTCTTTTAACTATTTTAGGAATTATGATCGGCGTTGCTGGTGTCATTATAATTATTTCACTGGGAGCTGGAGCCCAAAGTTTAATTTTAGGACAAGTTACAAAGTTGGGTAGTAATTTACTTTACATCACTCCCGGGCGCACGGCAGAAAGCGGCGCTCCGATACCGGGCTTACTAATTACGAGCTTAGTCGAATCTGATGCTGATGCACTTAGAAATAAAACTTTAGTTCCGAATGCGACGGCGGTTAATGCTTCTGTTCAGGGATCAGCATCTATTACTTGGGGAACGAAAACCGTTGACTCAACTTTCACCGGAACTGATAGCGAATATCCCGGCGTCACTAATTTTACAATGGCCTCTGGTCAATTTTTTAGTAAAGCCGAAAGTGATGGGGGCGCGAATGTAATTGTTTTAGGATCTGAAATAAGTAATAAATTATTTTCTGAGTCAGGGGTTAACCCAATCGGACAAGTCGTTAAAGTAAAAAGTTCTGTGCAAAGTAAAGTTGGCGGTGTGCCCCTTCGTGTTATTGGCGTAATTGCGCCGCGCGGTAGTTCATTCTTTCAGAATCAAGATGAGTTGGTCTTTATGCCTCTTATTATCGCTCAAGGACAAATTTTAGGAATTCATTATTTGAATTCTATTTACGTTAAAGTTGATGATGCGGCTAATGCTAGTTCGACTATCGCCGCTATAAATACTGTTTTAAAACAGCAGCATCATATTTTGGAAGATGTTAATACTGATTTTTCGGTCCGTAACCAAGCCGACGCGGTTAGTATTCTTTCGACAATAACAAATGCTTTAAGTTTATTTTTAACTTCAATGGCGGCTATTTCTTTAATTGTCGGTGGAATTGGTATTTTAAATATAATGATGGTTACAGTTGCCGAACGCACGCGAGAAATCGGACTCCGAAAAGCAGTTGGTGCAACTAAGAAGGCAATTCGTAATCAATTTTTACTTGAAGCTTCTATTTTAACAAGCATTGGTGGGTTTACTGGAATAATTATTGGTGTTCTGGTTTCATTTTTAGCTTCTTTGATTATGAAACATCTTGGCTATGATTGGGCTTTTATAATTTCCTGGGTTTCAGTTGTTTTATCGGTCGGCGTTTCAGTTTTAACAGGTGTAGTTTTCGGACTGTTTCCAGCCATTAAGGCGGCTAAGCTAGATCCGATAGATGCTTTAAGATACGAATAATATGATTAATGCTTTCAAACAAGCTTGGAAATCTTTATCGGCTAATAAAGCTAGAACTATTTTGACGACTCTAGGAATTATGATTGGTATTGCCACGGTAATTTTAGTTTTATCGGCTGGCGCTGGTTTTCGAAATTTAATTGATAGTGAAATTGCGTCGCTAGGAACAAATACTTTATATATTCAGACTAAAATACCATCGAACAAAAAAATGCAGTCGCCGCGTGAGAGTGTGAGCTCGGGAATTGTTATTAGCTCTTTAAAACAAAGTGATCTTGATAATATTAATCGTCTCCCTAATGTTGTAAATAGTTATGGCATAGTTATGGGTCAGGCAACGGCGAGTTATCGTGGTAATCAAAAAAATGCCGTGTACATGGGTTCTTCAGCTTCTCGTTTTGAAATTGATCAAAGTAAATTAAAAGCGGGAAGGTTTTATACGACGGCTGAAGATTCGGGCGGTTCTCAAGTTGTTATTTTGGGAAATAAAATAGCAGCTGATCTTTTTAAGCAGGATGATCCTTTAGGGAAATTAGTGAAAATCGGCTCTTTGAATTTTTTAGTAATTGGAGTTTATAGCCCATCGAGTGGCCTTGGTGGCGGCGTTGATGATTATTTGTTTATTCCTTTAAATACAGCGCAGAAAAAAATGCTAGGAATAAATTATTTATTTCAAGCCGTTGTTCAAATTAAAGATTTAAAACTAAGTGACGTGACCGCGGCCGAAATTGCCACCAGCCTGCGTCAGAGCCACGGGATCTCTGACCCTGTAAAAGATGATTTTGCCGTTACTACTCAAGGTCAGATTATGGATATTTTTAATACTATGTTTGGCGGTATAACTATTTTACTAATTGCGATTGCGGCAATTTCTTTAATAGTTGGCGGTGTTGGTATTATGAATATTATGTACGTTATTGTTACCGAGCGTACTAGTGAGATTGGTTTAAAAAAAGCCCTGGGCGCGAAA
>JBBRSQ010000017.1:0-13726 GCA_038245255.1 Patescibacteria group bacterium
CTGATTAATTGGCGCAAATCGCCAACATTCCAACCGCTAACAATTATTCGTCTTGAGCTCGGGTTATTTTTTAAAGTTTCGATAACGTCGGCTATTTGATTAATTTTAGTGCCATCAGCCGCTTCCCAGGCTGTCCACTGCTTTCCGTATATCGGACCAAGGTCACCATTTTCGTCCGCCCACTCATCCCAAATAGTAACGCCGTTGTCGTTTAGATATTTAATATTTGTGTCTCCTTTTAAAAACCAAAGTAATTCGTGAATTATTGCTTTTAAATATATTTTTTTAGTTGTTAAGAGCGGAAAACCTTTTGTTAAATCATAACGAACTTGGCGGCCAAAAACACTAGTCGTGCCCGTTCCGGTTCGATCGTCTTTTCCTAATCCGTTTTCTTGAACATCACGTAATAAATCTAAATATTGTTTCATATCTTTATGATTATATTATTATGAATTTTTTTATTTCATGTCGGAGTAAGTTGTCATGCTTTCAGACAGCAGGGAGAAGTCTAAGCCTGCTTCTTTAAATATTTCTTTACTGCGAATACTAGCATGATAATCTTGAGCACAAACGACGCGTTTAATGCCGGCGTTAATAATCATTTTAGCACAAGTATAACAAGGGGTCATTTTACAATATAGAGTTGCGCCTTCAAGGGCGATTCCCATTCTCGCCGCTTCGCAGATGGCGTTTTGTTCCGCGTGTGCGGTGCGAATACAGTGGCGGGTTTGGGTTCCGTCTTCGTGAATTACAGTATGCATTTCATGACCAACTTCATCGCAATGAGGCAAGCCGACTGGAGAACCAACATAACCCGTTGATACTATTCGCCGATCGCGAGTGATAACGCAGCCGGAGCGACCGCGGTCGCAAGAACCGCGACTACCAACCATCTCCATTATCTTGATAAAATATTCATCCCAAGAAGGGCGCGAATAGACTTCAGTCATAATATTTGTTTAATGATTTAATACTTATATTTTAGTATATTATTAGAGAAAAATAAATGTTGACAGATAGCGTTTTCTGTCTTGAGGGGCTTTAAAAAAGACAAGAAATGAGCTAGACTATAAGGAGAGATTAATTATTTAATAGAATTTTAACTAATTATCAGCATGTTGAAAAAATTAATCGTAGATTTGGCTAATAATAAAGAAATTTATTTTAATGTTAGGGTTGTTCCGGGAGCTCCGAAAACAGAGATTAGGGACGAAATGGCCGATGGTACTATTAAAATTGCGATTGCCGCTCAGCCCGAAAAAGGTGAAGCAAATCAAGTGATGATTAATTTCCTTGCCAAAGCTCTTGGCGTAAGAAAATATCAAATAAAAATAATCAGCGGTTTAACAGAAAAGAATAAATTGGTTAAAGTTAGTCGTTAATAAAATTGCCAACAATATGGACTTGTCAGTTGTAATTGTTTCCTGGAAAGTTAAAGACAAATTAAAAGATAATCTAAGCGCTTTGTTTAACTCACAAGGCGATTTTAATTTTGAGGTATTTGTGGTTGATAATAATTCCGATGACGGAACGACTGAAATGGTAAAAAAAGAGTTTCCGTTGGTTCACCTCATAGCTAATTCCAGTAATCGAGGTTTTGCCGCCGCTAACAACCAAGCTTTAAGATTAAGCAAGGGTGAATTTGTTTTGCTTCTTAATCCGGATATGCTTGTTAATAGTGAAACTTTAAAATCAGTTTTAAGTTGGAGTAAACAAAATCCAGTCGCGACAGTCGTTGGCTGTAGGTTGCTTAATGGTGAGGGTAAAATTGTTAAGCAAATTAGGAAGTTTCCAAAATTTTTCGATCAACTTGCTGTTACATTAAAATTACCCCATATTTTTCCGAAAATTATTAATAAATATTTATGTGCGGACTTTAATTACGATAGCCCCGCCAAGGTTGATTCGATAAGAGGCGCTTTCTTTTCAATAAATAAATTAAATTATCTTCAAATAAGTAAAGAAACAGAAATTCTTTTGGATGAAAGATATTTCATTTGGTTTGAGGAGGTTGATTTTTGTCGACAAGTTTATAAATTAGGGGGAGAAGTTTGGTATACGCCGAGCGGAACTTGTTTAGATTATGTTGGTTCAAGTTTTAAGCAAGTAAAACGCGGCTTAACGCAAAAATACTTCAGTGAGTCGATGATTTCGTATTTTAAAAAATGGGAACCTAAATGGCAGGCTAAAACATTGAATTTTGTTTGGAAAATAATGAAGTTTTTTATTAAATAAAATCTTTTGCTTTTATATATTAAGTATGGATAAAAAGGTAGGTATTATATTAATTAACTTTAAAGATTATGCGACTAGGTTTTTAATTCCGTGTCGTGATTCTTTGCGTTTACAATCTTATCCGAGTGAATTAGTGAAAGTTTATATTATTGATAATGCGTCTAGTCCAGAAACGCTTAATTATCTTCATACTAACTATCCGGAAGCAAAAGTCCTTGAGCGTCGTGATGGAAACTATGCGGCCGCTAATAATTTAGGTTTTCGCGAAGCTCAAAATGATAATTGCGAATTATTAGTAACCGTTAACATGGACACGGAAATGGAAAGTAATTGGCTGAGTGAATTAGTGGTTGCTTTAGAAAATAATCCGCAGGCGGCAATTGCGCAATCGAAAATTTTACTATTTCCAAAAAATGATGAAGAAAAAATCCAAGCAAAAATAAATAGTTTAGGTAATGTCATTCATTTCTTGGGTTTCGGGTTTACATCCGCCTATGGAGAAAATGACCATGAGATTTTAGGCTATCCAGAAATTAAGGGCTACGCGAGTGGTTGCTCATTTATTATTCGCGCCGCCATTCTTGATAAAATTGGTGGCTACAACGAGGAGTACTACATGTATCATGATGATTTAGAATTAAGTTTAAAAGTTAAAATAATCGGGAGTAAGATAATCTTAGCTCCACGCTCAGTCATTTATCATAAGTATGAGTTTAAGCGCAGCACTAGAATGATTTATTTTATGGAAAGGAATCGATATCTTACTTTGATTGGTTTTTATCCAGGCTATTTGTTAATTTTAATCGCTTTACCGGGCGTAATAATGGACATTGGCATGTTGTTTTTTTCAGCCCTCAGTGGTTGGTTTAAGGAGGAACTGAAGGTTTATGGATATTTCTTTCATTTAAAAAATTATGCTAAAATTCTTAAAGAAAGAAAGAAAATTCAATCTTTTCAAACTCAGAATTTTTCGATGATTGCTAAAGATTTTTCAGGAAAAATAGAGTTTCAGGAGATAGCCAATCCGGTTTTGAAATACTTAGTTAACCCGGCTTTTAATTTTTATTGGCAACTAGTTAAGAAAATTATTTAATATGGACTTATCAATTATAATAGTTAATTATAAAAGCAAAAAAAAACTTGAAGCCTGTTTAGCCTCTATTTTTAAAGCTGAAATTAAAGATATAAATTTTGAGTTAATTTTAGTTGAAAATAATTCCGGAGATGATTTAAATGACCTACTTAAGCTTGGTAGGAATATTCGTTTAATTGAGAGTCAAAAAAATCTCGGCATGGGCGGCGGAAATAATTTAGGAATTAAAGCTGCAAAGGGCGAATACGTTTTCATTCTTAATCCAGACACGCTTGTTCAAGCCGGTGCCATTAATACTCTTTTAAATTATTTAAAAAATAACTCTAGCGTTGGTATTGTCGGCCCGAAATTATTAAACCCTGATTTGTCTTTACAATTTTCATGTTCACGTTTTCCTAAAGTTTATATGCCCCTACTGCGCCGAACTTTTTTAGGAAAATATTTTTCAGTTTCTCGAGATTTTTTTCAAATGTTAGATTTTGATCATATGAGCATTAAAGAAGTTAACTGGCTAATGGGCTCGGCCCTGATGTTTAAGAAGAGTTTATTTTTACCAAATGAAAAAATTTGGGAACCAAGGTTTGATGAATTATATTTTATGTATTTTGAAGATATTGATCTTTGCCGAAGTGCTTGGCACAAAGGACTGAAAGTCGTTTATAATCCAGACGCAGTTTTAATTCATGACCACGCTCGTCAAAGTGCTAAATATCCCTGGTATGAGGCGATTTTTATTGACCCCTTAGCCCGTCGTCATATATCTTCCTGGTTTAAATATTTTATTAAATGGGGAATTAAGTTCTCCAATAAAATTTCAGCACGGCTGGAATAAAATAATATGCAAAAAATAAAAAAAGCGATTTTTCCGGTAGCTGGATTTGGAACAAGATTTTTACCGGCCACCAAAGCGCAGCCGAAAGAAATGTTAACCGTGGTTGATAAACCAGTTATTCAATATTTAGTCGAGCAGGCAGTGGCGGCCGGTATTAAAGAGATAGTTTTCGTCACGGGAAGAGGCAAGAGAGCGATTGAGGATCACTTCGATTATTCTTTTGAGCTAGAAAAAACTTTAGTTGAAAAAAATAAACTCGATCTTGTAAAAAAAGTTCAAGAAATTGAGAATCTCGCTAAATTTTCTTACGTTCGCCAGCCCGTTCCTTTGGGCGACGGTCAGGCCGTTTTGTGCGCGGCTCACCTAGTTAATGAGGGCGAAGCAGTTTTAATAATGTTTGGCGATACTCTTTATGACGCCGAAATATCCCCCGTCACGCAGGTAATTGAGGCTTACGAAAAATATGGAAAAACAATAATTGGTTTATCGGAAGTAAGGCCAAATGAAGTCAGCCAATTTGGCGTTATTGGAGGTAATGACTTAGGCGATGGTATTTATGAGATTAAACAGTTTATTGAAAAACCAAAAGTAGGCGAGGCTCCTTCAAATTTAGTCCAAGTAGGAATTAACGTTATTACGCCTGATGTTTTGAAAATACTCGCGACAATGAAAACAGGTAAGTCTGGTGAAATCCGCCTCGCTGATGCTTATGACGAAATGCTTAAGCAAGGTATTCCTCTTTACGGGAAAAAGATAGTTGGTGAATGGCTAGATACCGGTAATAAATTTAATTTTATTAAGGCGACTATTAAAATTGGACTTAAAAATGAAGAAGTAGGCGCTGACTTACAGCAGCTAATTAATGAGTTGAGTACTAAATAAAAAAAGCAAAAAGCAAAAAAACACTAATTATTAAAATTAGTGTTTTTTTATTGCTAGAAACAGTAAAATTTATTGCATCATTATTTTATAAATTCCTTCCTGGTCACCGACTTGCGCCCAGAAATAAAGATTGTCATTTTTCTCGTCGAGAACTGGCGATGCTATTTTTTCAGTTTTAAATAAAAGTGTTGCATTTTTATTTTTGAAGTCTAAAACATTTAAACTTGTATCCGTTGAAAATATTAAATAATTTCCCGAAGCGCTCCAAATAAGATTATTTATTTCTTCGCCCCGACGTGTAATTAGATCACTTCGACCATTTTGAAAATCCAAAATGTAAATATCAAAGCCATCCGTATATATTAACGACTGATCATTTTGAAGCGACCAGGTTTTAATATTGCGAATTGTTAAGGGACCAGCACTGATGTTGCTGGGGTCAAACAGATATAGAGTTTTATTAATATCATCGTAAAGAGCCAGGTGATTATTTATATCGCGAATGAATGCGTAATGGCCAGAGTTCGGTAAAGTCCAGGTGTTTTCTAGCTTTAAACTTTTGAGAGAATAAGAATCTAAAGAAACGATATTATTAGTGTTTGCCAGTGTAAATAATTGATTAGCGACCGGTAGGTAATCTAAATAATTACCGCCGCTGATAAGTAATGAGCTTGTCTTTGAGTTTGTTTCAAGTTGATTAAGAGAATAATTATTTTTATAAAAAAGCTTATTCGTTGCCTCTTCAAAATACCAATTACTTGCCCCTGAACCAATAGTTTTAGCGTAATTAACGTCATTATTATCTCGGCCCGGGTCATAAACAATACCGGCAATAAAAAGTTTATTATTTTTTAGCCAGACAGCGGCGGGATTATCAATTAAAACTAAATTACGGGTTAGTTCTGTTTTTAAGTTAATAATTTTTTTAGCTCGACTAACGTAAATATATTTTTTATCAGGACTAAGTAATAGTGTATCAAGCGGAGTTGCTAAAATTTCTAAGGGTAAGTTTTCTTTAAATAAATTAACATCTTCAACAAAAGTCGTTTCACCAGAGTTAATTCGAATTCTTTGGGTATAAGGCCAGTAACCATCTTCTTCAAGGCGTAGTTCATATTCACCTGGTAAAAGATTTTTTATTTTTGCGGGTGTAACAATATAGTCTTTTTTCCAAGGTTTTAAGGATGAATCATTTTGAATTTTATCATTTAAAAATACCGTCGCTCGGGTCGGTTTAGTGGCAACAGCCAGCATACCAGTTTTTTGCAGTAAGCGATTAAATTTAATTGGCCAAGTTAAATTAAATTTATAACCCGAAGCATACAACGAAATGCCAATCGTCATTAAGACAAAAATTATAATGAATAAAATAAAAAGATAATCTCGTACTTTTTTAGACATAAATTATTTAATTCTCACGTTCAATAATTGCACCCAGTTTTTTAAGTCGCAAGTCTAATTGTTCATAGCCACGATCAATTTGATAAATATTATCAATTTCGGTTACGCCTTCAGCAATTAAAGCGGCAATAACTAAAGCAATTCCGGCTCTAATATCCGGGCTAATCAGTTTTTTACTATAGAGACAAGTTGGGCCATTAACAACTATTCGATGCGGATCGCACATTGTTATAGCGGCCCCCATTTGCGAAAGCATATCTGTCCAGATTAAGCGGCGATCATAAATAGTTTCTTGAATTAGTGAGGAGCCATGAGCTTGAGTCATTAAAACAACGTAAGGAGACTGGAGGTCAGTCGAGAACCCTGGGTATTCATGCGTTTTAAGATTATAAGATGTAATGTGATCAGATTTTTTCATTAAAAGAAAATCGGGTCCGGTTTCATAGTTAACGCCAATTTTATCAAAAATAGTTAAGAGGCTAAGAATATGCTCGGGGTTACAATCAGTAATTTTAATTTCCGAATTAGTTGCCGCGGCCATTAAGGCAAAAGATCCCGTTTCAATTCTGTCGGGAATAATTTCACAAACACCGGCCCTTAGTTTTTCAACACCTTCAATTATAATAGTTGGTGTGCCGGCTCCGGAAATTTTAGCGCCTTGAGAATTTAAATAATCAGCTAGGGCGATTACTTCAGGTTCCATCGCGCAATTACGCAAGACACTTCTGCCTTCGGCAAGACAAGCGGTCATAAGCATGCTTTGAGTGCCGGTGACAGCTACCGTTGTAAAGAAGAAATTGGCACCTTTTAATTTCTTCGCAATAATATGATAATATTTATCTTTAATTTCTACTTTTGCGCCGAGAGCTTCAAAGCCTTCAAGAAATAGATCAATTGGTCTGCCGGCGGCACCAATAACGCAGCCACCGGGGTGGGGGAATTTGACTTCGCCTAAGCGCGCCAGGATCGGACCGACGAACATTACTGATGTCCGAAATTTATCGGCAATTTGCCTATCTAATTCATTTTTATTCAACTTCGCTGTGCTAATTTCTAGTTGATGATCGCTCTCAATTACCTCAGCTCCTAAATCGCGTAGTAACTCAAGAGATTTTTCAACGCCATCAATAATTGGCACATTTTTTAGAGTGATTGTTTCACTAGAGAGAAGGGCAACTGGTATCATAATTTGGGCATTATTTTTAGCGCCTCCGACCGAGATTTCACCGCTTAATTTCTGGCCACCGGTAATAATGAATTTTGGCATAATTGTAAAGATTAAATTTTCTTAATTCTAAGTTAACTATATCTTATTTATTGACATTTTTCAAATATCTGTTATTATTTATAAATGTTAAGCAGAAATGTTAATTTTATTAAATTTATGGCAAAAATTGCAGTAATTAAGACCGGAGGCAAACAATATAAAGTAGCTGTTGGCGACACGGTTAAAGTTGAAAAATTAGAAGCTGAAAACGGCAAGACCGTTAAGCTAGAAACTCTTTTAATCGCTGATGGCGCTAACTTAGAGTTAGGGCAACCGTCTCTTGGAGAAAAGGTTGAAGCCGAAGTTATTGAAACCGCAAAGGGTAAAAAAGTAACAGTCATTAAGTATAAAAATAAGACTCGTTATAAAAAAACTGTCGGACATCGTCAGCAGTTTACGGCCCTAAAGATTACTAGCATCGCTTAAGCTTTTTTGAAAATTTAAAAGTCCGTTTCTTTATTTAAGAGGAACGGACTTTTTTTGTTTTAATTTTCTTTTTTGCGCGACGGTCACGTCTTTTAGCTTGTCGTCTTTCTCGATTTTCGTGGAAGTTCTTGAAAAGTATAATTTTCAATAATCCTCGTCTATTTCTTAAGACAGAATAAAATTGGCGACCGGTTTTTGGTAATTTCTTAAAGTTCGCAGTTGTCGGTCGTAGCTCCATTAAATAGAAGCGAACCACTTCCATCCATTTTCCAATTGGCCCGTGAAAGAGGCCAATGAAAGAAAAGATTATAAATGCACATAAAAGTGCAATTATAGTTATTCCCGTTATCATTATTACCTCCTTTTTTTATTTATTATTTACTTCTTATTTAATTTCATTACGATTTTTTAGGGCACTGGTTAAAGTCATTTCGTCAGCATATTCTAAATCAGAGCCAGCCGGCAAACCTTTGGCAAGTCGAGTTATTTTTAGGTGATCGCGTAAAAGCTTTCCTAGATACAGCGCGGTAGTTTCACCTTCAAGAGTAAAATTCAGAGCCAGAATAATTTCCGTTATTTTATCGTTTTTTATTCGTTTAAGTAATTTATCAATATTCAAATCTCCCGGCTTAACGTCGTTAATGGTATTAATGAGTCCGCCGAGAACAAAATATTTTCCAGTAAATTGACGCGTCGCCTCAATAGCTGATAAATCTTGAGTATTTTCAACAACACAAATAACATCGCTTGTTCGATTTGAGTCGCTGCAAATAGAGCAGGGGTTCAATTCAGTAATCGCTTGGCAGGAATTACAAATAGTCGTTTTAGTTTTTAGTTCGGAAATCGCTAAAGCTAAATTATTTAGAGTATCATCATTTTGTCGAAGCAGATAAAAAGCATAGCGTTCAGCGGTTTTTGGGCCAACACTAGGAAGAGCTGATAATTTTTCAACTAAACTTTGAATTGCTTTTGGATACCTCATTAAATAATTTATTAATTAGTTCATTCCCGGAATGCCACCCATGTCTTGGAGTTTCTTAGCCATGATTCTTTGCGCTTTTTTAATAGCGTCATTGAAGCAATTTTTTAAAGTTTCTTCTTGAGAGTCTTTAGAAAGACTTTCGTTTAAACTTAGAGCGGTTACTTCCATGTTGCCGTTAAGGACAACTTTTACACCATTTCTTTCTTCGGTAATTGATTCTTGAGCAAGAGCACTTTGCATGGTTTTAGCTTGGCTACGTAAATCTTGAAACTGTTTTAATTTACTGAACATAAATAGTTTACCCGTAATTTGGGTTTATTATAAATAATTTATAAATTAGAATTCAACGGGCGCATTGGCGCCAGGCATTTTACTGAGACTTTTAAAACTAACGGTATTTTCATCAAAATATAAATCAACTTTTCCAGTGGGACCATTTCGATGTTTAGCGATGTGAATTTCGGCTTTATAACGCTCATCAAGAGGTAAATCAGCGGTATTAAAGCCTCTGTCAGCGGCTTTACGGTAAATAAACATAACAATGTCCGCATCCTGCTCAATCGAGCCAGAATCGCGCAAATGGGAGAGTTTCGGTATAGCAGGATGAGTAGCTTCAACGGCACGGGATAACTGCGCCAGTGCAAGAATTGGAATATTAAGTTCACGAGCGAT
This sequence comes from Patescibacteria group bacterium, assembly GCA_038245255.1. GTDB lineage: Bacteria > Patescibacteriota > Patescibacteriia > Patescibacteriales > UBA12465 > UBA12465. The sequence continues at coordinate 9,791 of JBBRSQ010000017.1, forward strand.
AGATTTAAGTCCACGACTAATTTCGGCGATTTCTTGGACCCGATTATCGCCGTATTTACCCCGACCTTCCATTAATTGTAAGTAATCAATTATAATCAGACCTAAACCTTTTTCCATTTGTAAGCGACGCGCTTTAGCTCTAATCTCCATAATAGACAAAGTTCCGGAATCGTCGATATAAATCGGCGCTTCTGCGAGTTTACCCATCGCTTCTCCTATACGCGCGAAATCGTTATCATCTTCTTTGTCGGATAAATTTCCGGTTCGCATTTTCCATAAACTAACGTTGGCCTGCGAGCAAAGCATACGATCAACTAATTGCTCTTTACTCATTTCCAGAGAAAATATTCCCACCCCCTCTTTGCTTTTAATGGCCGCTTGGCGAGCGATATCAAGAGCGAACGATGTTTTTCCAACTGATGGACGCGCCGCTAGAATAATAAGATCAGATTTTTGCAGTCCGGCTAAAAGATGGTCGAGGTCGGGGAAGCCAGTGGAAAGGCCACGTAACTTGCCGCTATATTTATGGAGATCATCAATACGGTCGAAAGCAGAAGTAAGTAAAGTATCAATAGGCACGAAAGCATTTTTTAAATATTTACGCGAAACGCCAAAAACTTTTTTTTCGGTCTCATCAAGAATCTCGTCAATTTCTCTTTCTTCGTTAAAACTCATTGAAGAAATTTCGGCGGCGGCTTGTTGCAGGCGACGGAGGGTAGCTTTGCGTTGAATAATATTTGCGTATTGAACAATATTTCCTGAGGTGGCAACAACATTAGATAAACGCGCTAAATATGAACGTCCGCCAACTATGGCCATTTTCTTTTTCTCTTCTAGGCGGTTAGACAGAGTAATAATATCTATCGGTTCTTGGTTGCCGTATAGCTCTTTAATAGTTTCAAAAATAATTTTATGAGCGTCTTTATAAAAATCTTGTGGCATGATATTATCAGCCACTTTAATAATTGCGTCTTTGTCGATTAAAAGCGACCCTAGCAAAGACTCTTCCGCTTCTAGACTATGGGGCGGAATTTTTTCAATTAATTGATCATTTGTCATACATTACTTATGATTATTCAGTGTTGTAAGCTTAACTTATTTATAGCTATTTTTCAAGTTCATTTTATTAACTATTTATTAACTATTTATTAAGCTATTGACATTTATTGTACTAAATACCGATTTAAAACAAAAACCACTAAGAATTGAATTATTAGTGGTTTTTTTTCTTTAATGGAGCCGACTGTCGGATTCGGACCGACGACCTGCTGTTTACAAGACAGCTGCTCTACCAGCTGAGCTAAGTCGGCACGGCTAATAACAATATAAAGTATTTATTTAGTTTTGGGAAGAGGCTGACAAAAGAGACATAATTAAATAGGTGATAGGCTTAATTTTAAATAAAAAAACCGCTGGAAAAAAGCGGTTTTTGTTGGTTTTAGGATTTTGAAATTTTTTCGTTAAATTTCTTTAAATTTTCTTTGAGTAGATCAAGCTCATCAAGAGCCTTCTCTTGGTTTTGTAAATCTTCTTCATAAAGAATTTCGTACTGGGAGAAATCTTTTTTTATAATTTCGATTTCTTCTTTGGCATCGCTTTCTTTGGCCGGAATCTCAGCTAATTTAATTTTGGCGAGCTCAATCATATTTGTTGAAACCAAAATTTTAAAATTCGTACTTTCCTTAACTCGAAAAAGTTTAGAAACAAGGCGGGGTAATCCACTTAGAAGTGCGATACAAAAGGCACCAAAAGCATAGAGTAGGATTATCCTAGTGTTAGGTGCAAGGCTGAGTTTGATAGAGGGAGATAATAGTATTATTTCTAATACTAAAAGAACAATCAGAAAAGTGTACATTTTTCTTGCCCGAGAGTTAAGGATCTGTTCAATTGTTCCGCATTTTGCCTCATGACGGAGGTCTGATTCGAATTTTTCGAATTCTCGTTGATCGTCAGAAAAAAGGGAGTTTTTTAACATGATTTAGGTATTTTTGGTTAATATTAATTTTAAATGAACTACTAATTGAACATTATACCATATTTATATGATAATGTCAATAAGTATCGGCCTTGTGTTTTTAACAAAAATAAGTCTGAGTAGACTTATTTTTTTTGTGCGCCCAGCAGGATTTGAACCTGCGACCATCTCCTTAAAAGGGAGCCGCTCTACCAACTGAGCTATAGGCGCCCAACAAAATTGATAATATCAAAAGAATTAAAATTTGACAAGCTTTTGGCTAAATTTATTCCATTATAAAATAGGTTAAATTTGTTTTATGACCGATATCAAGTATTTTTCTTTTTTTAACCAATCATTGATAATGGCATATGTGCGCTCAGAAATAAAATCACTCGATTTCATATTAATAATATTTTCTCTGGAAAACCATTTGAATTGTTCTATTGTCTCATCTCTTGATTGTTGTTCACTAACATCGGCTAGTAATGGCGTGCCGCCAACTATTTTCGCTAAAAAGGTAAACTGTGTCCAGGCGCCCTCTTCTAATTCGGAAATATATACTCCCAATAAATTTATCAATTCAATTTTAACTCCAGCCTCTTCTCGGGCTTCACGAATAGCAGCTTCAAATATTGTTTCCGGACCGTTATCACCATAAGTGCCTTTAATAATGTTCCAAAGTGCAACTGAATTTTTTTTTACTTTTTCTTTGATTAAAAGTATATTCTCTTTATCATCAACAATAATAACGCCAACTTTTAATTTATTACTCATATTTTGTGTAATTATTCTTTAATTATATTGTTATTAATGATTAAAATCAAATATAGTTGACTATTGTAACACGGACAAAATCATGTGAACAAAAACTTTGGCAATAAACCAATAAAAAATAGGTCTTTCGACCTCGCTCAAGACTCGCTTCCAACTTGTTCGATTCCCACGACTTTGTCGTCATATAAAAAGGAACACCTCTGCGAGGTATTCTTTTTTATATGTAGTCCCAAGGGGAATTCCGCCTCATTCGCTCGCCGCCGCTCGCTCTTTCGTTGTCCAGGGGCGGCGCCAAAGGCTGCGCCAGCTCGCCTTTGTCGGCACTCACTGCGATATTTGTCTGCTGACAAATATCTAGTTCGTTGCCGCCCATTCGATTCCCCCGGCTAACGCCGTCTAATAAAAATAGACCCAACATTCGTTGAGTCTATTTTTATTAGTAGTCCCAAGGGGAATCGAACCCCTATTACCAGGATGAGAACCTGGCGTCCTAACCGTTAGACGATGGGACCATTATTAAAATGAATTTCTGATTAACTAAGAATTTCTAGTTTGTGGCCATGTAAATATTCCGTACTTGATACTATTTTTTTCCCCTCAAGTTGTAATCTTAATATATGCAATGAATCTTGTCCACATTGAACCATTAAATCACCGTCAAGCAAAAACATTTCACCAATATTATAGTTATCGCTTTTAAAAACCTTATTTTCTACTTCAATAATCTTTAGAATTTTATTATCATAAATTGAATGTGTGCCCGGCCAAGGATTATAGGCGCGAACCATTCTCTCAATTTCAATAGCTGATTTTGTCCAATCAATTCTCCCGTCTTCTTTTTTTAAAGTTTTAATGTAGCTAGCCCGAGCCTCATCTTGAACTTGCGGGCTAATTTTTCCCTCAATAAAATCTACTAAGGTTGGAATAAGTAAATCCGCACCGAGACGGCTTAATTTATCATGAACAATTTCTAAAGTTTCATTTCCGGAAAGTGTTATTTTAGCTTGGCGAAGAATCGGCCCCGTGTCAAGCCCAGCTTCCATTTTCATAATGGTAACTCCAGCTTCGCTGTCCCCGTTTAATATCGGCGCATTCAAACAAGCCGCGCCACGATATTTAGGTAAGAGGGAGGCGTGAACATTAATACAGCTATACTTAGGAATGTCTAAAATATTTTGCGGTATAATTTTTCCATAAGCAATAAC
>JBBRSQ010000018.1:0-13467 GCA_038245255.1 Patescibacteria group bacterium
AGCGCCTTTTTCTAAATTTAAACTTGGAATTCGAACAAGGGATAGGTCCAAATAATTTATACCTAAGTAGGGGCGCAAAATCGAACCCTTTTGCCAAAAACTCTGCCAAAAAGAATTATAGGCAAAAGCGGGAATAATTTCGTCATTAGCACTAATAATCGCCGTCAAATCTCCAGCCAAATTAAATACAAAAGAGTTTTCTTGAATGGTTTTTGAATTACTAGCTAAGGCTAGACGCGCATTTAAAGAATCACTATTTAAAATAGTGGGTGTCTTCTTAAATGAAGAAAGCGTTGTCGGCCAAACATTATTATTATTATCAATAACAATAAGCGACTGTCCAAGTGAAAGCTCAGAACGAGTTACAATTTTTCTAACTGGCAAATTTACAGCTGCGGCCAAATGAAAAAAAGTAACATCACCGGGAATATTTTTTAAAACAGTAATTTTATCAATGGAATATATTTTTCGATCAGCAGCCACAACAATATAGTCTTTAAGATTAAACGTATCTTTTAATTCTTTTGGTAGTGATGACATTACCCAGCCATCACTGGAAATGATCAAACCTAAAAATAAAGGACTATCAAGAGAATAATATTCTGGCTTAACTGGGTCTGGAATTGTTTTAGGATTTAGCTCTTTAAATACGCTAACAAGCGATGGTGCTAAAGAATTAATCGTTTCAGTAACTTTTAAATCTTGGTTAACGACTACTTTCTTTGGATCACGAATAACTAAATTCGAACGATTATTATTATTTAAATCGGTTAAGTTAACTTCCGGGCTAAAATAAGGAAGAGAAAAATCATTTAATAAATAGACGCGTGTAATAATCTCTCCGCAGACACCAGCGACTAAGCCTGAGACCACGGCTAGAACTACTACCAAAACCAGGCTGTTTTTCAATTTCTTAATCATAGTAGGTAAATAGATTAATTAAAGCCAACGAGACGATAAAAAAATAAAAATCATGATTATCGAACCGATAACGAAAGGAAAACGAAGATTCTTCCAATTTAAGCGATTAGTTTCTCGCCAACGATTTATCAATAATAAAACAAAAAAGATTATCGCGACTACTAAGGCAAGAATGTTATAGTTAAGTGGCAGGAAGTAAAGAATTCCAGCTAGTTCAGACAAAACTAAAACGTTAATTCCTAAAAATATTTTTTGCTCACGTTCAATTCTACTAGTAAGCATAAAAAATTGGCCAAATAAAATGAAACTAAGCGTAATAAACACTAACCAAAGAAGAACGAAGGGCCAACTTAAAAAAATCGGTAAGCCATATAAACTAGCCGCGAGGGCAAAAGTCGATAAGAATGCTCCGCTTGTTAGCAGGCGTCTTAGTTTAATTTCTCTCTCAGGGGCACCAAAAGAAAAATAATAATAAGTATTTCTTAAATATGAAAAAATAAACCAAGCATTGAGTAAAAAGATTATTTGCATCCAAAGCTGGTTAACAAGAATTGTACTATAAAAAGAAAAGCTTAAGTAAAATAAAGATGGAGTTATAATAAAAATAGGCCAAAACTGCGAACGATTAGATTTCAGTAAGGCGCGCACGGCTAAAGAAATTATTAAAACTCCCAAACCAAGCGAAACAAAAAAGAACGTTGGTCTAAATAAAAAGATTTCATCTAAAAACCAAAGAAGAAATGGAACTAAAAGTATAAGCAAATTTTTATTTTTCATGCGTTTTGAAGTTAGGGATTAACGACTGTGCTCGTTCCTTGATCTGTTTGTAAAACTGGGTTCGGCGGGCCATTTGACTCGGTGCTGGAAGACACTATCTCTCCGTTTACCATACCCACGGTTCCTGGTGAAACTACTGAAGCCGGGTTCTCAGTGGTGTTCAATGGATTTTCTGGAGTCGACACTTGCTCGCCTGGCATTTCGGCCTGTGGCGGCGAACTAGGAGCAGGGCTAATAGTATAATCATTTCCGCCACTAGTCAATATTACGTTTTTAAGCAAACTTAAATTACTTAAGCTATTAATCTTCAGGAACTTATTCGAGAATGTAAAAAGATTATCATTAATATATAGATTTCTCTTGACGGTATTATCGTAGTAATCATAGCCGTTCCAATAATCGGCATTTGAAAAATTACCGCCTTCTGAATGATCTATTTTTCCTTTTAGCACAAAGCGATTGTCTATAATATTAAAAACTAATGATCCCGCAAAAGTAATTTTGTTATTCTCGCGAGAAATCGCTGGGATTACTAATAAATTTTTATCTTCCGAATATAAAAATGCTTTATGATCTTGTAAAGCGATAGAGTCGCTATTTTCATCACCGATTAAAAATGAATCTAATTCTTTTGGTTGAGTTAAGTCAGTAAAATCAAACAAGGCTACCTTTAGACCTTTTATTTTAAGACTCCCATCTGTGTTTAGTTCGGTGTCACGGCCAAAACCAATTAATTTATTTCCATTTTTATCAGCTGGCTGGAGATAGGTTGAATAACCAGGGACTTTAAGGGCGCCGAGCACACTTGGTTTACTTGGATCACTTAAACCAATAACATATAGCGGATCAGTTTTTTTAAAAGTAACCAAATAAACACGATCTCCCATAAAACGGGCCGAATATATTTGCTCATCGGTTGCCAGATTCTCTAAACTCCCTACGGTTTTTAATTCATTATCTAAAACAAATACATTGCTATATGACTGCTCGGGTTTATCAGCTAAGCTTGAGCCTAGCGAGCTTCGTGTTGTGGCAATGCGAAAATAATTCCCGCTTTCATCCATTGAAAATTGGTTTAATACTTGACCATTAACCTCTCCCATACCTCGATACTTAAGACTGGCGCCATCAATAGCAATCTTATGAATCACCGTTTTTTCCATGTCTTTTGATTTCTCAAGTAATTTTTGCTTCAGCGACTCACTTATCTTTGCTTGTAGGACGGTTTTATCGTCGCTAGCAAGTGTGTCTAAATATCGGTCAATAATTGAAAAAACTTTCGATTTTTTTTCATTTTTACTTAAAATATAATTTGCCGCCGCTTCTATTTTTGTGATTTTATCCTGATCATCAGAAGTCAGTAGTGGAAAAATTAAATTCCTTTTTACGACTTGCTCAAGATCATATTGATTCAAGCGCTCTGTGTAGGTTAAATATATATTACTTTGCGAAACATAAATATTCTGACCGGCATTCATTATATATGATTGTCCACTAATCGCCTCGTTGTTATCGCGAATATTTATGGCCGTAATATTCTCGAAAGAATATGAATCATATGGAATATCAAAATAATAAACATCGGGCACAAAACATTTAGAACTTAGTTTCGCGTCACAAACTGATGGTAAGAGCTCGCCATCTTCAATTACTCTTGGCAGTAGCGGTTCATTCTCAATATAATTTCCGTAACTATTAGTAAACAAATAAGCATAGTCTCCGATCAAGCGAGCATCCGCATAAATTCCTTCAAAATTTAAGTCGCGTATAAGTCTGGGGTCAGTCGGATTCGTTAAATCGTATACTTTGAAAAAAGTGTAAGGGTTCTGACGACGAAAATTTCGATACATGGACGTTGAGTATATCTGCTGATCAACGCCAAACACCGCCAAACTAGTTCCGTTTATAAAAATATTTTGGGGTCGTGATTTAAAAGTTATAGTGCTAATGACACTAGCTTCACCGACAGGATTAACTTTTATTATTTTTAGGTCATTTCGAACCAGGGCATAAATATAAGTACCATCCGTCTTAATAATATCAGCCTCATCAACTCCTGCCACTTGATTATTAGTGGTTGAAAACTCGGAAAATGCCACTGGCGTAGGCTCACCTTTACTGATGCCCGTATCACTAAAGTTAGTCGCTCGCGCCCTGAGACTTTGAAGCGCATTTACACCACTGTAATTTTGGCTATTAGCACCGTTATTTTCTTCTAAGAATTTCTTAAGATCATTATAATTTTCAAATTTTTTCATTTGCGTAGTCGATAGTTCCGACTCAGTGCTAATCGAACTAGCCGCATTTTCTACAATAGGTTCATCGGCAATAGTTTTCTTTTTCCAAGGCAGGCTACAACCGCTTACCACAAAAGTCAATAATACTAGAATTACTGACAATTTAAATACTTTATTTGACATAAACAAAAAAAATTAGCAAATGAATGTCTTAATTAAATTATATCATTTTAGGGGCGGACGAACAAATAAAAATTTCTCTAAAATCAAGAGATATACTTAATACCCTTATTTAATCGTCACTTCAGTGCCGACATCCACACGATTAAATAAATATTCCGCTGCTCCAATGCCAAGGCGAACGCAGCCATGAGAGACAGCCTTCCCGAGATGATTCTCACCTTCGCGATATCCGCTCGGCCAAACCGGAAGTTCGTGGATGCCAATTCGACCGCGATCTAAACCCATCCAAAAAGGCATCCAAAGCTGATAGGTTTTTGACCACGCCTTTTTACTTTTATTTACAATTTTAAAAACTCCTTTTGGAGTCGGCATACTTGGCTTTCCAGTCGACACTGTAAATTCTTTCCAAGCCTGCCCGGAAACATAATATACTAATTTCTGGTTCTTAGTATTAATTTCAATACTTTGTGATAATTTTACAGTCGAGCTTGATAAGGGATTATAGGCGAAATCTATTTCTTGACCGTCTTTCATACCGTCTCCGTCTGAATCAGGATTATAAGGATCAGTTTTAAATTTAATCTCAAAGTAATCACTTAAACCGTCACCGTCGACATCACTTTTTTTAATATCAATATTTTCGCGGTTATAGGGTGAATGTCCAGTACTTCTTTCTATCTCGTCGCTATAGCCGTCATTATCAGAATCAAGAAACTCGTCCGCACTGGCTGTAAAAATAAAAAAAGCAGAGCTGATAAGTAACAGCGCAAATATAATAATAAAATTTTTTTTAAATAAACTCATATTTATTTTTGCAAAGAAAACTCACAACCACAAAATTTTTGTCGATAGATCCCTAACTCTTTAGCTAATTCTTGAGACTTTCGATAACCGTTATCGGCTTGAAAATCTTCATCAAGAAATTTAATTCCATACTCAAGCTCTAATGATTTGCCAATCTCATTAATTTTTTTTGTATTTTTATATGGACTAACTAAAAGACTGGTACTAAAAAAATCGAAATTTTTTTTCTTCGCTAGTCGGACGGTTTTGAGCAATCGATCGCGATAACAAAGATGACAACGCTGGCCTTTTTCAGGATCAGCTTCGCGCCCGCATACCATTATTTTCCAGCCCGAATGTTCATAAGGCTCTACTATTAGCGGGATATTATACTTTAGGGCGACAAATTTAACTGCTTCAAGACGCAAATTATATTCAAAAATTGTATTTAAATTAGGGTTGCAGAAATACCAACTCAACTCGTACTTTGCTTGTAAAAAATTATGGCTCATAAAGGCGCTGCAGGGCGCACAGCAAACATGTAGAAGTAGAGACGGTTTTTTATTTTTAGAGCGGCGACGATCAAGTAAAGAAAAAAATACTACTAAAAGAAACATTAACCCAATTAAAACCATTAAGGCCCAAAACTTTCCTCGGCTCTGAAGAAATAGGCCGCTTAAGCCAAAAACTAAAGATAAAACATAAAAAACTAAAACTGTTTTTCTCTGGCCAAGCCCAAGCGCTAATAAGCGATGGTGAAGATGTTTTTTATCAGCAAAACGAAAGGGATTTTTTCCCTGAAGCAAACGTCGTAAAATTGTCCAAGCAACATCTAAAATCGGTATTCCCATTATAAGAAGCGCAATCGCAATTTTTCCACCAGAAATAATCGCTAAAACTCCTAAAATATAGCCGAGCAAAAGTGAACCCCCTTCACCAAGAAATATTTTTGCGGGGTGCCAATTAAAAATTAAAAAACCACAAACAGCGCCGGTTAAGAGAATAGCGGCGAAAGCGATGTCTGGTTGGTGATATCTGGTTGTTAGCGTAAATAAAAATATTATTAGCCCACCAATCGCAGTAACTCCGGAAACAAGCCCATCAACACCGTCGAGTAACTTAGTTGTATACATCATTCCCAGTAACCACAGCGCAATTAGAAAGGGGCCAATAAAAACTAAGGATTGTAAATTTATATAGTCACCAAAAGGATTAGTAATTTTTTGAATTTCAACTCCTCCGAGAATAACAGCTAAAATTGCTAAGAGCGGAAAAACAATTTGCAAGCTCGGTTTTAAATTAAATTTATCGTCAAGCGTGCCCCCGATAATAATAATTAGTGCACCGATAAAAAAAGCAATTAAATGTGGCCAGTGTAAATTTCCTGATAAAAAATGAGGAGCAAAAATAAATAAAAAAATAAAATAAGATAAAAAAATAGCGACTCCACCTAAAAGCGGAGTGGCCATTTTATGTATTTTTCTGCCCTCAGCACTTGTCGAATCAGGAACATCAACTATTTTATAAAACAAAGCAATCTTTTTAACAATCAATGTTAATATAACTGAGACAATGAAACTGGAAAAAAAAATAATTAAATAAAACATAGGATTATAAAGCCGCGGCCTTCTCAATTTCAATTTCTGCCTTAGAATTAATAAGCACGGTATCACGTCGCTTTAACTCTCCACTAAGTAATTTATTAGCAATACTATCTTCAATTTTATCTTGAAGTAGACGTCTCAGTGGTCGCGCACCAAATTTCGGATCATAACCTTCATGCGCCAAAATTAAGACACCGTCTTTATCTGCTTTTAAGTTAATTCCCTTATCACCGAGATTCTTCTTTATTTTTTTAAGCATAATTGTCGCAATCGCTAAAACATCTTCTTCGCTTAACGGTTTAAATACAATAATTCCGTCAAAGCGATTAACTAGCTCCGGTCTCATGTATTTATTTAGTTGATTATCGATTAATTCTTGCTTAATAATATTTATGCTTGTCTTCGCTCGTATCTGTTCCTGAATATATAAGGCACCAATATTTGAAGTTGCAATGATAATTGACTCGGTAAAGCTAATTGTTCTTCCCTGTCCATCGGTTAAACGGCCATCATCAAATAGTTGTAAAAAAAGATTTAAAATATCGGGATGAGCTTTTTCAATTTCATCAAGCAAAATTAACGAGAATGGTTTTTTACGAACTGCCTCCGTTAAATAACCAAGATTGCCATCAACATCGCCAATCATTTTACGAACACTATCTGGATATTGATATTCACTCATATCAACTCGAACTAAATAATCCTCGTCACCAAAATAAACTTCCGAAACTGCTTTCGCGAGTTCTGTTTTTCCAACGCCGGTCGGTCCTAGAAATAGAAAACTGGCTATTGGTCGCTTGCCTTCTTTTAGTTGAGCGCGGGCTCTTCTTAAACTAGAAGAAACAGCGGCGACGGCCTCTGTCTGGCCAATTAAACGTTTATGTATTTCTGTTTCTAAATTTAATAATTTTTGACTTTCATCAACGGTCACTTTACTAACGGGAATTCCAGTTAACTCACCAATCGCGGCGGCTACTTCTTCTTGACCGCAAAAATATTTAGAAGGATCATTTTGAAAATTTTTCGCAGCAATTAAAGCGGCTCTCTCGAGCAAATCAATTGCCTTTAGCGGTAAGGACTTGTCATGTAAATAACGTTCCGACATTTTTACGGCTTGCTCAAGAGCACTATAAACAATATAAACATCATATTTAGATTCTATAAAACCAACCTTACTTTCTAAAATCTGAACGGTTTCATTAAATTCCGGCTCTTTAATACCAATCGTAGTTAAAACATTACCGAGCGCACGATGCTCGATATATTTAGAATAGTTTTCAGTTGTCGCTGAAGCTAAGCACATTAAATTTTTTCGACTAAGCGCTTCCGCTAAAACTTCTGATAAATCTAAACTTTCCTGGCTGCCAGAACTGATACCAATTAGGTTTTCAATATTATCAATATATAAAATAATATTTCCCGATCGATTAACTTCGCTAATAGCAGTTAGTAATCTTTGCTGAGCTTGCGAAGCGTCAGCACCACTGACAAGACGAGAAACATCAAGCTCGACTAAGCGTTTATCCTTTAAAAAATCTGGCACCTTTTCCGCAACCATTAACTGCGCCAGACCAGTTACAATCGTACTTTTTCCAACCCCGATTTGACCGACTAACAAAACGCCACTATGACCGCCAATCAGCGCCTCAAAAATTGAATTAATTTCTTTTTGTCTACCAACACAAACTTCATTTGCGCCGTACTTTGATTCAATTGTAATATCATGAGAAAAATGATCAAGCGTCGGTGTCGCAATCGCGGTATAGGCACGATTCATGCCCGTGCCCGGTTTAAGCAAAGCCGATTTCCGGTAAGCATTATAACTCGATAGCATCCGTCGATTAACGCGAAACCACTCAACCGCATTTATTATTTTATCCTGATCAAGTTCAAGTTCATAAAGAACCTCAGCTAAACGTTTATCTTTTTGATAACAAAAAATAATTAAATTTAAAACATCAATACTATCCTGATTTAAATTATAAGCGTCGACAAATGCAAGTACTAAAACTTCTTCTAAATCAGGCGATAAATTACTTCGACCGCTAAAAGGAGTTTCCTGGTCAACTATCAAACGATGATCAATCAACTCAACTAATTTTTTAGCATCAACATTCAAGCGAATAAATAAAGTTTGAACTTCCTTAACTTTTAACAAAACTCTAAAAAGATGAATAATGTTTACTTCAGTTTGTTTTAATTTATTAGCAAGTAAATAAGCATCTTCAAGCGCCCGTAAAGAACCCGAGCCGCAGGCTTTAGCAACATTATATTTAGTTTGTTTAGAACTTCGAGCTTTTTTATCACCAACAAACTTTGAAAAATCTATTTTTTTTAACCTTGCCCTCTCCTCACTCTTTTTATAATAAAGAAACAAGTCAAACCACAGAGAAGATCAAAATATTAAAATAAGTGGATTACTTTTATTCCAAAAAAGTAAAACGCTTAAGGGGTTAGCGCTAAGTATCTCAAGATTATAAAATATCCAAAGTCCGAAACAAAGCCAACCAGCAAAAATAATTACCCAAGTTAAAAACCCTAATAATTTTTCAATTCTTTCTTGTGTCCGCTCGAGAGCGATCACTGATTTTCTTAAAGTCTTATCCCAATATAAAAAGCGACCAAGAAACCAAGCTCCCGGGCGAGCACTAGAGGAATCAGGTGAAAAAATAATTTCGGATGTATTTGTTTTTTGGGTCAACATATTAAATTGATTATTTCAAAACCTGAAAAAATAAAGCGATAGTTAGTAGTATTGGAATTACGAGCCACAGAATTAAAGCAATAAAACAAAAAATTATCCAAACTAATAAAATTAAACCCCGACCAATAACCTGAACTAAACGAACCAAAAAACTAATCAAGCGACCCGCCCAATCAGTTTGACCATACATCGGGACGAAAATATTTTTTAACCAAACGTGAAAGCCGAGCGACTTTTCTTGATTTCTTAGAAACCGCCAAATATTTTTTAGATGGCGGTAGAGGCCGACGCTATACCACCAAATCGGAAAATACACTATTTCAAAAACTAGTGACAGAAGGATTTTTCCACTATAGGTCAAAAAATTATGCTGCATCATATGTTATTTTATTCGTTTGGCGTAATAGAAGACATCACGGCGATAATAATATTATATAATATATATAATATACCATTAAATTCGGAAAAGATAAAATTAATTGGCTTAAATTAGACGATTATTAATAAACATTCGAATTGACAAGCCAAGAAGGATATATTATGATATAAATTAGCACTCTAATACTAGGACTGCTAAGTATAAAATAAGAATAATTTTAAACATATGTTCAATAAATTTACAGATAAATCACAAGAAGCCATTATTAATTCCCAATTACTTGCCTCTTCCTATGGCCAAGCTAATATTGAGGCTCTCCACATTTTATTATCACTACTGCAACAAAATGAAAGCTTAATTAAGCCTGTCTTGGAAAAAATGAAAATCGATCCAGAAATGCTTGAAGAATACACTATCAAAGAATTAAAGAAATTACCCCGAATTAAGGTCAACCAAAGCCACGGTCCAGTTCAGGCTGTTTCCGGAACCGCAGAAACTGCTCTTATTTTAGAGCGTGCGCAAAAAGAAGCTGACAGCATGAGCGACGAGTTTATTTCAACTGAGCACATCTTACTTGCTCTTATCGGTGTTCCCTCGCCGGCGCAATCTATTCTCTTAAATTTCAAAGTTGATTATAAGGCGGTTAGAGAAATCCTCAAGGATTTGCGCGGCTCGCAAACAATAAATGATCCTTTTCCTGAAAATAAATATAAAGTCTTGGAAAAATACACAACTAATTTAACTGAACTTGCTCGCGGTGAAAAGCTTGACCCAGTTATCGGACGGGATTTAGAAATCCGTCGTATCATGCAAGTGCTACTTCGTCGTACGAAAAACAATCCGGTTTTAATCGGTGAAGCTGGAACCGGGAAAACCGCTATTGTTGAGGGTCTAGCGCAAAGAATTATCGCTGGCGATGTTCCCGAAAATTTGAAAAACAAAGAAATTGTTACCCTTGATTTAGGGGCAATGGTTGCCGGCGCAAAGTTTAGAGGTGAATTTGAAGACCGACTAAAGGCGGTTCTTAAGGAAGTTAAATCGCAAAATGGGCGAATTATTTTATTTATTGACGAACTCCATACTTTAATCGGAGCGGGCGCTTCTGAAGGGTCAATTGATGCTTCAAATATGTTAAAGCCGGCCTTAGCGCGTGGTGAACTCAGGACTATTGGTGCCACAACTACTAAAGAATATCAAAAATATATTGAAAAAGATGCCGCTCTTGAAAGACGTTTCCAACCAATAATCGTAAACGAACCTAGTGTTGAAGACACGATTTCAATGCTAAGAGGACTCAAAGAAAAATATGAAGTCCATCACGGTGTGCGCATAACTGACAACGCCGTTATCGCCGCTGCTAAATTATCTAATCGCTATATTAGTGACCGTTTTTTACCGGATAAAGCCGTTGACTTAATTGATGAAGCAACTTCTTCGCTGCGCATGGAAATTGATTCAATGCCTGACGAACTCGATCAATTAAAACGGAAAATAAACCAACTTGAATTAAATAAGGCTGGTATTATGACAACCGATAAAAAATCATCGAAGTTAAAACCGATAAATTCGGAACTCGCGAAACTAAAAGAAAAAGCAAATCAGTTAGAGCTACATTGGAATAATGAAAAAAATATTATTTCGCAAATCCGAGTTTCTAAGAAAGAAATAGAAGATTTAAAAATTCGCGCCGAAATAACCCAACGCCAAGGAGCGGATTTAACCGAAGTCGCAAAAATCAAATACGGATTAATTCCTGATTTGGAAAATAAAATTAAAAAACTTCAAGACGAATTAGTAAAAATTCAAAAAAGGGGTCAACGAATATTAAAAGAAGAGGTTGATGAAGAAGACATTGCTAAAGTTATCGCTCGCTGGACCGGTATTCCCGTTAACCGCATGCTTCAGGACGAAATAAAAAAATTAAGTGAAGCCGAAAAGGAACTAAACAAAGAAGTCGTCGGTCAAGAAGAGGCAATTAAAGCAATTGCTAATGCTTTGCGCCGGTCGCGCGCTGGCATTAACGAAGAAAAAAAACCAATCGGATCATTTCTGTTTGTCGGTCCGACGGGAGTCGGAAAAACTGAACTCGCTAAAACCTTAGCCAAGTTTATGTTTGACGATGAAAAATCACTTATTCGTCTCGATATGAGCGAATTTATGGAAAAGCATTCCGTCGCTAAATTAATTGGATCGCCTCCGGGTTATGTTGGTCACGACGATGGCGGTCAGTTAACCGACAAAGTTCGTCGCCATCCTTACAGCGTTGTTTTATTTGATGAGGTTGAAAAAGCGCATCCTGATATGTTTAATGTTTTACTACAAATTCTTGATGATGGTCGATTAACCGATTCAAAAGGCCGGACAGTTAACTTCAAAAATACAATAATCATCATGACCTCAAACTTAGGCAATGAAATTATTAAACAATACTCAATCGGGTTTTCCGATGGCAGTGATAAACTTGAAGTCGCGAAAATGCGTAGTGATGAAATGAAAGAAAAAATTGATAAGATTTTAAAAAATCATTTTAAACTTGAATTCTTAAACAGAATTGATGAGATAGTTCTCTTCCGTACTTTAAGCGAAGCGGCTCTAGAAAAAATAGTTGACCTTGAACTCGCAAAAGTTGAAAAACGTTTAAACACAAAAAATATTGCCCTGCGCATTAGTCCGAAAGTTAAAAAATTATTAGCCGAAAAGGGCTATGACATAACTTATGGTGCGCGGCCACTAAAGCGGATAATTCAGACAATGATTCTCGACGAACTCGCACTTGATATTATTGAGGGTAAAGTAAAGGATGGCGACAAAGTTAGAATTGAAATTGAAAATAAAGAAAAGATATTAATTAGTGTTAGCTAAATCAAATTAATCTTAAAATCTATATTCCTTAAATTAAAAACCTGCCTCAAGAAGAGACGGGTTTTTAGTTTATTTTATTTTCCCTAATATTAAACTATTCATGTGTATTTTAATAAATTATCAAGTATGCCTTTGTTTCAATTGCAAAAGTATATTATAATATAGTAATACATATAAAAAATTGAAATTAAAACAAATGAAATTACAAAAACTAATCCCACTTTTTTTATTTTTACTAATTACGCCCTTAAGCACTCAGGCTCAGGTTCAAATTGACCCGAACTTTAATCCTAATAACATTATCACCGATAATGATCTTTTAAATTACAGTTCAATGAATCTACCTGATATTCAAAATTTCTTGCAAAGTAAAAATAGTTTTCTAGCTAATTATACAACGACTAATGCTCATGGAACCGTTAAGTCAGCTGCCGAAATTATTTACGACGCAAGTAATAATAATTTTGATTGTTACGGAGTAGTTCTTAGCGCCATGCCCACTGAAACTGAAAAACAAATAAAATGTAAAAAAATAACAACCGTTAACCCAAAATTTTTATTAATCCTTCTTCAAAAAGAAGCCAGCTTAATCGAAGACGCGAACCCATCACAATCTCGTTTAGATTGGGCAACGGGTTATGGTTGTCCTGACAGCTATGTTTGTAATCCGTATTACAAAGGCTTTGGAAAGCAAGTTAACAGCGCCTCCCTTCAGTTCCTTGCTTATATAAATGAGCAGGAGCGCTATAACTATAAAGCTGGTCAAACCTATACAGTCAATAATACTCTTGATCCTTATTGCACGACGGAAAATCAAACAATGATTGTTACTCCGGCTAATAAAGCCACCGCTGCACTCTATAATTATACGCCCCATGTTTTTAATGGTAACTATAATGTTTATAAACTTTGGAATCGATATTTCCCAAAAACAATTTCTAGTTATCCAGACGGTTCAATTTTACAAGTTAAGGGAGACCCAGGAGTTTGGTTAATTGAAAATGGTAAGAAGCGTCC
>JBBRSQ010000019.1:0-12893 GCA_038245255.1 Patescibacteria group bacterium
AAGCCGATATCAAGAGCGTGATCTCTAAGAAGTCTTTCGCCAAAACTGTGAAAAGTATTAATCCAAAGATCGACGAAACCATAAGGCAAGATTTTGTCAGCTCTCTCTTCCATTTCGCCGGCCGCTTTTTCCGTAAATGTTAGCAGCAGAATATCATCAGTGGAAACTTTCTTCTCCATTATTAAATAAGCTAGCCGATTGATTAAAACCATAGTCTTCCCTGTACCAGCTCCAGCCACAATCAAAAGCGGGCCAGCGTCATGCGTGACAGCTTGCTTTTGGGCTTTATTTAATTTTTTCAAAAAATCATTTGGCATTATCGTAATTTTATAGCTTTTAGCCCTACTTGGCAATATTGATTGTTTGCGCCTTAATCTGCGCCGTTAGTTCAGAATCCGCTTGCGACCAGGTAGAAAAATCGTTAAGAAAGTTTTCTAATTTATCATTTGACATTAAAGTGCTCGCGCCGCGACTAGAAACAAGAGGCAAAAGTTTTATTTGCATTCCTTGGTCACTCAAAGTTAAATCCAAGGATAATCCCTGTTGAGTATCGACGGAAAAATATTGATCAAAAATAAAGTTACCAAGAGAATAAAAAATTGGACGATTTTTATAAATTTCTACTCCTTGAACGACGTGCGGATGATGTCCGATTATAATATCAGCTCCCGCATCAATTAAAGCTCGACCGATTTCTTGCTGTCGCACATTAAAATTATGTTGATACTCATTTCCCCAATGAATATTTACAAAAACCCAATCGCTCTCAGACCTCGCCGCCCTTATAATTTCTTCCGCTTTAGCTAAATCAAAATCATGATAAACCATCGATAGTGAAATAAATGCAATCGCTTTATTTTTTAGAATGATATTTTCTCGAGATGCGTCACTAACAACGGCATCAATGTCACCACTAAAATTAAATCCGAGTGCGTTTAAATTATCTCTTGTTTCTTTAACGCCGATATTTCCCTGATCACTGAGATGATTATTAGCAATAGTAAAATAAGAAAAGTTATATTTTTTTAACTCATTAACTGAAGCAGGTGTAAAAGCAAAATCATTACTTGAAATTGGGTCATAATGATTGCCGCTGTTTGTAACGGCTCCTTCGAGATTCGCCCCTACTAAATCAAATTCAAAAAAATTCGCACTAGCAAGCCCCTTCAGTAAATAATCAAATCCCTGATTTTTAATTTTATTTTTTATGTCGCGATCAAGCATTATATCACCAAAAAATAAAAATTTTAGTGGCAGCTCGGCCTTATTAATAAGTGGCAACTGCGCCACCGAAGATGATTCGAAATTAGAAGTGGGTAATTTTACGTTTAAAAAATTACCTTCAACCCGAGATTCTTTGGTAGCTAAAATTAAAAATAAGCCCGCAGCCAAAATTAGCAGCAGGATTATTGAGTATACTATTTTAGAGAGTCGGCTAAGCCGCATATTATAATTTTAAGATTGATTGGATTTTATCATTTTTTACGTTTCCAATTATAGCTAAATTTAAACCACGATTAACAAATACATTTTTAGCCACTCGACGAATTTCTTCTGGACTTATTTCCTTTATTTTTTTTATTAAATCGCCTGGTGTCAAGATTTTCTTTCGATAAATTGCTTGCCGAGCATACCAGTTAGCTAAATTATCCGAAGCCTCCATTTGCAGTAAGACACGACCTTGAAGTAAGTCCTTAGCTCTTTTTAATTCCTTAAGAGGGACTAGTTCAGTCGAAATTCTTCTATACTCTTCTAAAATAATATTTATCGCCTCTTCAGTTTTAGCTTTAGGAACACCAGCCTGAGTTGTTAAATACCCGGAGTCAGAGTAGAACTCCGTGCTCGTGCGAACTGAGTAAGCTAGACCATTTTTTCCTCTTAAGTTAATAAATAAACGTGAACTCATTGATCCCCCTAAAATAATAGAAAGCAATTTCAATTTAAATTCATCCGGGCTATCGATTGCACAAGTTCTCACTCCCAAAGAAAGAGCGACTTGATCAGTTTTTTTAGGTGAAATTATTAACTGCGGTTTTTTTTGATTCTCTACAACAATTTTCTTTACTTCCGGTTTATTAACCTTAAAATTTCCAAAAATCTTAGCGATTTGTTTTTTATCTTTCGGCTTTACGGCACCGGCGATAATAACATAGGCGCTCCTAGTTCCATATTGAGTCTCTAAATATTTAATAAAATCCGCACGCTTAAAACGTCGAATATTTTCTTTAGTCCCGATAGTCTCCCAACCAGCCGGCGTATCACCATAAAGACAAATCTCAAAAATATCCTCAATATGCATCATCGGATTATCTTCATACATATTAAGCTCTTCAATGATTACTCCTCTTTCTTTCTCAATCTCATGAGCATCAAAAAGAGAATTATTTAACATATCACCGAGTATCTCTAGCGCTTTAGCTAACTTATTATTAGCTACTTTAAACCAGTAGCCAGTACTTTCTTTAGAGGTAAAAGCGTTATATTCACCGCCCAAAGAATCCATTGCGCTGGAAATCATCAGAGCATTTGGCCTTTTTTTAGTTCCCTTAAAAAACATATGCTCTAAAAAATGAGAAATACCGCTGTTTTCTCTAGTTTCATATTTAGAGCCAGTTTTAAAGAGAATTAAGGCCGTGGTTGTTTTTGCACCTTTTATAGGCACGCTGAAGACTGGCAGCTTATTTGACAAAATAATTTTTTTATATGTATTCATAAAATTGATTTGTGATAATTAGATGTTCTAAATTTAGCATATTTTTGCTATAATTTAAAGAGAGAAGATAATTCTAGAAATTAACTACATTCTTAATTATATGGCTTATAAGATTAGCGACCACAATTTCGTTTTAAACCACGGCAAAAAATACAAAATCCAAGCCGTAAGAGATCTGCCAGATGAAGAAAAGCCGCGCGAAAAACTAATTCAAAATGGGGCCGGCGCGCTCAGTTCTATTGAATTATTAGCGATTATTCTCGGTGTTGGAACAAAAAAGGAAGAAGTTTTTTCAATGGCTAACCGACTTATAAGGGAATACGGTGAAAAAGGAATTGCCTATCAAAAAGATCCTAAAATTATTGAAAAAGATCTAAAAATTCCAATAGTTAAGGCCTGTCAAATTGTTGCCTGTTTTGAACTCGGTCGTCGTTTTTATCAAAAAAAACCAGGAGGATCAATTACCATCCGAACTGCTAAACAAGCTCATGATTATCTAAAAGATATGGGCTCTTTAAATAAAGAGCAATTTAGAGGCCTATACTTAAATACGCATTACCAACTAATTCATGATGAAGTAATCTCCATCGGCACGCTTGACGCTTCACTGGTTCAGCCACGTGAAGTTTTTCGCCCCGCGCTTGAGTACTCAGCGGCGGCGCTTATTATAGCCCACAATCATCCTTCAGGAATTTTAAAAGCGAGCAAGGCCGATGTCGAAATAACAAATAAACTTACAGCCGCTGGAGAAATACTTGATATTGAGGTTCTCGATCATTTAATTATCGGGAAAAACAGGTTTGCTAGTATTATTTAATCTGCTATGCCCAAGAAATACCAAATAACTCCCACTACTTGGCTCGTTAATGATGAAGCAAGTGTAAAATTCCATATAAAAAATAACGATTATTTTGGAACCATGGCTTGTGTTTTAAATTTGATAAAGCAAGAGATAAAAAAAGATAGTCGCCCGGAAGTGACTACCTTAGAAAAAGTTCTAAGAAATATTGAAGAAGAGTTAATATTTCTACAAAATAATTATCAGATTAATCCTAAAAGTAAAAAGAAAAAGAATATACCAAAAGGCAAGCTTATCAGCCAGTGATCTAGAAGCATTAATATAATAAGTGGAATTATAATAGCGAACGCAAAAATTTCTCGGCGTCCGTTTTTTATTAAGAAAATAATAAAGACTAAAAATGATAAAATAGAAAATAATCCACACTCAGCCCAAAGCAGTAAAAAAACATTATGAACTGGTTGATATTCCCATGCAGCTTTTTTATGATTATCAGCTTGTTCAATCGCGACTTCGTAATTCCCAATTCCAACACCTGTAAAAAGATTCTTTTGAATAAGGCCGCGCGCTTGTGTAATATAATCCTGACGTTCGGTTATAGATTTTTGCTCTAACCTAGTTTCGGCCTCAAGGCGAACCACTAACAAATCTCTATACGGAGCAACCGCAATCGCAACTAGAATGGCGGAAAAAAATACGATTGCAACAAACCGACTAAGAACCCACTTGTCTTTTTTAACAATAAAAACAATTAAAAGTGTAAAAATACCAGCAGCTAGCGCTAACCAAGCACTTCGCGAAAATGTGAAAAAAAGTGCATAGAGAGAAATAAAATAAAAAATAAAAAGAAATGCTGAAGCCCGAACCTGTTTGCTAGAATTAGAAATCTTATCTTTAACTAGAAGATAAGCCGCTAAAATTAAAGAAATTGCTAAAACGCCTCCCAAGATATTTGGGTGATCTAGTCCACCGTAGGCCCTGAGCCAACGCCCATTAATAGTTTCAATTACGGCTGTGCCTAAAGTAGCGGGATTATGTTCGGCTATTCCTAAATACTTGAAACTAAAGCTACTCTGAGTCAAAAACTGATAAATACCAAGGAGCGCCTGAAATAAAACACTAGCTAAAAAAGTATAAATCAAAGTAATTTTATTAATGATAGTATCTTGATAGTTTCTCTGTTTTGTCCCCGCTCTAATAATAAAGAAAAGACTAAGGCCGTTTAAAAAAATAAAATAACGATAAAAAGCGAGAGGCTTATCTGAAGCAAAATAAATCGAGATAAAAATGAAAATTGACAAGGCTAGTGAAGAATAGATTATGGCGCGATTTTCTTCAGTGCGCTTTTTTTCCCTAATTTCCATGATAAGGAATAGTGATAAAATAGCTAAGAGTAAAACATTACTAACATAAAGACTTATTTCAGAATAATTAGTTTCACTTGCCCGAAAAATTAGTTTCGTTTGCCAAGGGAGTAAAAAGACTAATAAATAACTAAGATATTCAGTTGTTTTCTTTAAAAATTTGTTGAAGTTTGTTTCCATATTTTTCCGCGTAGTTTTGGCGATTGTCATGTAAATAAAGCTTTAAAACTTTATCGTTGACAACAACCCCGGTCGAATTATTCATCGCTTTTTTTAAATCAGGCGACATTATTAAATATTGAAATTTCTTAGCGACTAATTCTAAAAAATTAAATACAAATACGGAGTTTGGTCTATCGGGCGTATTAGAGTTATTAATTTCAGGCCGATCAATAATATCATTAGCCTTTAGAAACTTTTCATAACTACTATTCTTATTATACAACAAAATTAAAGTTCTAAGCCAGTAATAAAAGTAGGGATCAGCTCCGTTCAATTTTAACGATTCTAAATTAAGGCTATCAGACGTAATATAAAAACTTAAACATATTTTATCGCGCTTATTTTTAGACGTTGGCCGACGATTTAACATTTTTGCGGTTCCCGCCATTAATAATCGAGTTAACCAGAGTCTACCCGGAGAGCTAATAATAAAAAAATCAATATCACTACCTTCACGCAAATTATGAGCGCCGATTGAATTTGCTAAAGCAATTACTTTTATGAAACTGAAATGTTTAAAAATATAAATAAATCGCTTAGCAATTTTTATCTTTCGATTACTATAGTTATAACGCTTAGTTCTGGTGCCTATTATTTCTTCGCGACCTTTTAGTCCATAAAAACCATTATGTTCAAAAATTAATTGTTTTTGACAATCAAGAACCTCAATAATACTAAGTAAAGGCTCTTTATTTGATAAATATGAAGCAATTTCAAGGGGCGTTAAAGGAAAATCAAACAGATCAAAATAGGCAATAATTTTTATTATTTCTTTTGTAAGATTAGAGTCTTTTTCCATAATCTAATTATAATATATAGATGCTTTTTATTATAGTATTGACAAACATGGACTTTCGTTATACAATACTGGATACAGTTCTTTTTCAAATCAATTCATCTAAACCCAAAAACAAACAAAACCATGCGAAATTACTTTAAAGTAAGTTTCAGAACAACGGCCGCCATTATCGCTTTATTCATTGTCGTAAAGACAGCCTTTACAATGTACAACCCCATATATATATCGGGGCCGGTCGCTTTCATTGGCTTGTCCGGGGTATTTTTATTTTACTGCCTGATAGATTTTTTCATTGTTTCAAACCATGCCGAAGTTGACGGCAAATATGTACATATCCCGATTCTGGTCGCCAGTGCGGCTGTAAGTTTTTGTGGTGTAATTGTTTCGTACCAAACATTCCAGGATGGTATATATGAAACAATTGCTAATTTCGTCATATTTCTTGTGAGCGGATTTTTCCTGGCTAGGACTATAATTGTAACAATTATAAACAATATAGGCAGACAAACCTTTAGCCCTCTTTACAACTCACACGAGGTCACTAAATTATTTTGGAATTTCGTAAAACAGATGACAATAACTATCGTCATCTTACTTTTCTTGAACCACCTCTTATAAAGTACAAAAAAATAAACCCTCAGTCTAAAAACTGGGGGTCTTTTATTTTAAAATAAATATATTTAAGTATTTTTTGGTTTCTCAATCACGAGTGGCTCAATTTTACTTTCTTTGTCGGTAATCTTTGTTACATCTTTATCAATTTTTTTAAATTCAGCGTAAGCGTGGTTATAATGATTAACGGTCGTTGACATACTTGTCCCTAATTTCTTCATAAAATCGTCATAACTATTCATGTGCTTACCAAGTTTTTCAATATTAGCTCGGATCTCCATTGCTTTTTCTTCAATTTGCATCGCTTTGAGGCCCTGAAGAACAGTTTGTAAATAAGCTAAGAATGAAGTCGGCGAAACAATAATTACTTTCTTGTCCCGAAAAGCATATTCAATTAAATCACGCGTGTTAACTTTAACGGCGCCAACTTTATTAACGAGTAAATCGTAATAAATCGCTTCTGAAGGAATAAACATAAAAGCAAACTCCATTGTTTTCCTTTCGGGCAAAACATATTTTGCAGTTTCATCAATTCTATTTTTTAAATCTTGTTTAAACACGGCTTCAAACTTTTCTCGCGTTTCACTGTCACGGGCATTCAAAATTCTCTCATAATTTTCTAGCGAAAACTTAGCGTCAATCGGGATTACCTTATCTTTTACAAAAACTACCGCATCAACTATTAAATCTTTGCCGGTCTTCTCATCTTTACCCATTTTATACTGCATTTCGTACGATCCCGGTGGCAAAACATTTTTTAAGGTTTCTTCTAAAAAATACTCGCCGAGAACTCCGCGTTGTTTTGGATTCTTTAAAATATCTTGAAGATTTTGCAGTTGCGCCGAAAAATTTACGACTTGTTTATTAGTTTCATCAAGTTTAGTTAGTTTCTCGGTCACATCAGAAATTAATTTAGCCGACTGAGCACTAATATTTTGAACAATTCGAGTCGTTTCACCAAACTGCTCACGGTTCGTGCGGTGGGTTTCTGATAATTTTTTATCTAATTCTTGACGTAGTTCAGAATTCTGCGTTGATAGCTGCGATAATTTTTCTGATTGCTGAATTAAACGTTCCGCTAGGGCGTCCAATTTAAGATCTCCTCCCGAATTCCCTTTTTGACGCAACAATAATAAAATAACCGAAACGATTCCGAGAACTAAAATAACCAATAAAAAAATCGTTAAATAATTATTCATATTAAAATTAACTCTAATTTATTTTTTGAGACTGTCTCGAATTTCAATTAGTAACTCTTGATCTTTAGTAAGCGGAGCTGGCGCCTCTGGATCTTTTATTTCTTCTTTAACTAATTGCTTTTTCATTCTCCCAATAATTTTTACCATGATAAAAATAACCAGAGCAATAATTAGAAAATCAAAAATATTTTGTGCAAAAACACCGATATTCATTGTTACCGCCGGAGTTTTTATCGATCCGTCAGGAGACAGAATTGCGTTTTTCAAAACCCACTTAGCGCTAGCAAAATTAATTCCGCCTAAAACAATACCGACTACTGGCATAATAACATCAGCCACTAGTGAGGATACTATTTTTCCAAATGCGCCACCAATTATTACCGCAACCGCTAAATCGACAACATTACCTTTAACGGCAAACTCTTTAAATTCGCGAACGTATTTTGTCATATTGTTATCGTCAAACACCGACGCCAGGTCGGTTCTTATTTTTATACCCAGGTGACTCCGGCAACTTTATCGTTATCTTCTTTAAATCTCATAATTCGCACTCCTTGAGTATCGCGACCAAGAACACTAACGGTTTTAAATGGAGTTCGAATAACTTGTCCATTTTCGGAAATTATAATTATGTCGCGCTCAGCCATTGAATCAGCATTTACAAGAAACGCGTTAGTAATGTCACCTGTCTTATCAGTTACTTTGGCGGTTTTTATACCACTACCACCGCGACCCTGAACTTTGTATGAACCCAACTCGGTTCGTTTGCCAAAGCCATGAGCCATAATAGTTAAAATTTGATAATTTCTTTTTTTCTCTTTATCGGTTTTAGCAATACCCATGCCAATTACTAAATCTTTTTGGTGTAATCTAATCCCGTGGACGCCAGCCGCACCGCGACCCATGTCTCTAACATCTGTTTCTTTAAATCTGATTGCCTGACCCTTAGCAGTTATTAATTGAACTTGATCACTGCCAGAGGTTGGTTTAACCCAAATTAATTTGTCATCATCTTTAATTTTAATTGCGATTAATCCGCTGCGACGAACATTAGCAAAAGCGCTCAGTTCAACTTTTTTAACTAAACCTTTTTCAGTCGCAAAGAATAAATATTTACTGAACACCGCTTTATCAAGTGGCAGAATCGAAGAAACTTGTTCACCACCGATTAATTGTAAAAAATTAACAACTGGCGTTCCTTTAGCAATACGTGAAGCCTGAGGGATTTCATAAACTTTTAATTGAAAAGCTCTGCCTTTAGTAGTAAAGAATAAAATATCATTATGAGTTAATGAGGTAAACATAAATTCAACCGTATCTTCTTCTTTTGTCGTTAAACCCATAACACCCTTACCACCTCGCGCTTGTACTTTAAAAGTATCTGGCTCAAGACGTTTAATATAACCATCACGTGTCATCATGACAACAGTTTCTTCATTAGGAACCAAATCTTCCATACTGAATTCACCGACAGCGTGAGCAACAACGTCCGTTCTTCTTTCATCGCCATATTTATCAGCTAAAACACGAAGTTCATCTTTAACTATTTTACGAATTCTAGTTTGTGATTTTAAAATTGCTTCAAGCTCTTTAATTAGAGCCATTTTTTCCTTGAGCTCCTGCTCAACTCGAAGTTGTTCAAGGTTGGCCAAATTCTGTAAACGCATCTCTAAAATAGCGACCGCTTGGCGTTCTGATAATTTGAATTTCTTTATTAAGTTTAATTTTGCGACCTCTTTATCTTTTGAGGCCTTAATGGTTTTAATGACTTCATCAATATGCTTCAAGGCAATCATTAAACCTTCTAAAATGTGCGCCCTATCTTTAGCTTTATTTAAATCAAACTGTGTGCGACGACGAACAATTTCTTCACGATGCTTAATATATTCCTCAAGAATCATCTTTAGCGTTAAAACTTTTGGTTGAATACCATCAACTAGCGCTAACATATTTAAATGAAAGGTCGTTTGCAGCGATGTATGTTTGTATAAACTATTTAAAATCTTTTTTGGATATGAATCTTTTTTAAGTTCCATAACCACGCGTACACCGTCCTTATCAGACTCATCGCGAAGAGCTTTAATTCCTTCAAGTTTTTTATCTTTTACTAAATCGGCAATTTTCTCAACTAAGTCAGCTTTATTAACTTGATAAGGAACTTCAGAAATTATAATTTGAAAAGTGCCACCTTTCATTTCTTCTATTTCAGCCTTACCGCGCAAAACAACTCCACCCTTGCCAGTTGCATAAGCTTCTTGAATTGCTTTTTTATCATAAATAATACCGCCGGTTGGGAAATCAGGTCCTTTAACAAACTTCATTAGATCTTCAATGCTGGCCTCCGGATTTTCAATTAAATAATCAATCGCGTCAGCTAATTCTCGCAAATTATGTGGCGGAATATTCGTTGCCATACCGACAGCAATTCCCATTGTTCCGTTTAAGAGTAGGTTCGGCAATTTGGCTGGCAAGACTCGTGGCTCTTTATGGCTACCGTCATAATTAGGAATAAAATCAACTGTATCTTTATCAATATCAAATAACATTTCCTCAGAAATAGCGGAAAGTTTTGCTTCCGTATAACGCATGGCTGCCGCATTATCTCCGTCCATAGAACCGAAGTTTCCTTGTCCACGAACAAGTGGATAGCGCATTGAAAAATCTTGTGCTAAGCGAACCATTGAATCATAAACAGCACTATCACCGTGTGGATGATATTTACCTAAAACTTCACCGACGACAGTCGCTGATTTTCGAAACTTTACATTAGCCCGTAAGCCGATATTCCACATCGCATAAAGAATGCGACGATGAACTGGTTTCATACCGTCACGGACATCCGGAAGAGCACGAGAAACAATGACGCTCATGGCGTATTCAAGATAGGAATTACTCATTTCATCAACTAAAGGTTGATCTTCGATTATTCCAAACTCAGTTTGCCGTCTTGAATTAGCAATTATTTTTGGAGCATCATCTTTGATGTCTTTAGCTTGGTCTTTTTCAGGATTTTTCATAATAAAATTTTAATACACGAGCTCAGTTATCCCTTCACAGCCGATTGGAATTTCACATTGTCGGGCTTCGCCGATTGAAGGCATACAATTAATATAAGACGGGCAATCAGTCCTCTTAGTATCAGGAACAAAATTGACCGGAATAGTTGTGGTAGAAGTATCAGTGGAAGTGGAAGTAGTGGCATTATCCTGCACCTCACTTGAGGACGCGTTTTTTAATTTTTCATTTGTTTCCGCAATTTTATCTAAGCTCTCAGTCATTTTATCAACTGTCTTACCAAAATCAGTTCTTAAATCTTGCCATTGCGCTTGATCTTTAATATTTTCTGCAGACGGATTATTCTTAAAAACATTTTTAATGTTTAAAATCCAAAAAAAGAGAACTAAAATCATTAATGAGGCAATCCCCAGCTTCATTAAAAATTTTTTCTTTTTTGTTTCTTCATCCATAGTATTTTTTTACTCCTTTATTCCATCTAAATTTACATCGTATAGAATTTGCTCAGCAACTAAGCGATAATTTAAAATTTCCGTTTCCGTAAACCAAATTGGAATTTCGCGAGCGGCGTCGCTAACTGGGTCGGAGCAATGAATTAAATTACGGACTGCTCGACTATCAAGACTGGCGAGTTCATATGAATCTAATGTAAAGTCACCACGCAAGGTTCCGCCATCAGATGATAAGGGCTCAGTTGAACCCACAATTTTTTTAACAATTCCAACTGCCTGATTTCCTTCCCAAATCATAGGCACTATTGGTCCACAGCTCATAAATTGAACTAAAGCGCGAATAATATCTTTACCATATTCAATTGCTTCTTTTTCAATTGGCATGCCCATAGCTGTTCGCTCTTCAATCGTTCGTGTTCCTTTTTTCAAAAACCACTCATCATCTTTATCGTAATGTTTCCAAAGCTGATCACTAGTGGCATTTACCATTTTAATGGCTACTAACTTTAAACCGGTATTTTCAATTCGTTTAATAACTTCTCCAATTAACCCACGTTGAACGGCGTCGGGCTTAAGAATAACTAAAGTTCTTTCTTTTTTAGGGTGAATCATAAAATTATTTTGTCTCCGCAGTGACGGTGACTTTAATTAATACTTAGTATTACTAACTCCATATCGTCTTGCGGTAAATCTTTTTTTGAAATTTTTAATTTTTCTTCGTAGGTCGGCGTTAAACCTATTTCTTTAATAAATTTATCAATAGTATCAATATCTAGATTGTTATCTTCTGTCTTATAGTGCATTGGTATAACTAAGCGCGGTTCAATTTGCGAAATAACCTCGACAGCCTTTTTGGCGTCTAGAGTATATTTTCCCCCAACTGGAATTAATAAAACATCAGTTCCCGCTAATTTTTCTAGCTGTGCGTTATCTAGAACTTCTCCTAAATCGCCTAAATGAGCAACCGAAATATCATCGATCTCAATGCGATATATAATATTTCCACCGCGCTCAGCGCCTTTATTTTCATCGTGAAATGAATCAATTCCTTCAATTAGAACTCCTTTAAAATCATACTCACCAGC
Source organism: Patescibacteria group bacterium (assembly GCA_038245255.1). Classification (GTDB taxonomy): domain Bacteria; phylum Patescibacteriota; class Patescibacteriia; order Patescibacteriales; family UBA12465; genus UBA12465. The sequence goes on from JBBRSQ010000019.1 coordinate 12,261, forward strand.
ACAGTTAATCACAAAAGGATTACCTCTCAAGGCCTCAATATTATTATGATCTTTATGGTCGTGTGATACTGTAATAATATCAGCTTCAAAATTTGGAACTTTTAGACCGATTTCTTTATGAAAAGGATCAGTAACTAAAGTTACGCCTTCTGGACCGGCCTTATCTTGAATTTTAAAGCATGAATGCCCTTGCCAAGTTATAATCATATATCTTTTACAATAAAAATAGGTCTTCTAACCTTATTTTTAGTATAACAAAAGCAGTGCTCCTGGTCAATAAAAACAACAATTAATATTAAAAAAACAGACCTCTTTATGGGAAGTCTGTGATACTTTTAAACTTAAAGTTCAATTTCTTTGAACTATTGTTTAATAACGACTCTGGCATTTTTTATATCAGATTCTAGGAACTTTAATGGTCGATCGTACTTTGTTACGATGACCTCTATATCAGCTTGATATTTAAGTCCATCAGACCCAACATATTGAATTGCAAAGGAATTAAACCCTTCTGAAAGCGACCCTTTTCTGGTCATGCTCTTAAACTTGAGCGCTTGACCAACAAATGGGCCGGCTGTAAAAACAATTTTGTATGGGATAAGTGACAAGCACTTTGTCTCAATTGTATTACCA